>NZ_JAVKBY010000058.1:0-60553 GCF_040222985.1 Coleofasciculus sp. F4-SAH-05 | reverse complement strand
CTAAGATTTTTACCCAGTAGATGCGTTACTGTAACAAATAGTCTCTACTGGAACCGCTTAATCTTAAGTTTTCTAGGTTCTATAGGTCGTGCCGAACAAGTTAACAAACTGCCGCCGTACCTGATACTATTGTATAGTATTCTTGGGTACTTAACAAGCTATTTTGTTTCGCTAACCCCATCTAAATCAAAGATTCTAGATAGGGACTGCGCTCAACTTTCGTACAAGTGTTCTAAAAGCCTCCTAGTCAACCATCTATCTTTGCCGGATAACCTTTTGCTAGATCGTACATTATACCGTCAATGTAAAAAACCTACCCTTGTGAGGGGGGCGGGGGAGATAAATGTTTAGTTAAACGGGGGACTTTGAGCGACGTTTTAATCTGAATTAGATGGGCGATCGCTCTTCTCTATTTCGGAGGAAATAATCCAATGTAAAATGCCTAGAATTTTACAAATCTCGCTGATATAATACTCTTTATTATCGATGTTGAGGAGGCGATCACTCAATCTTAAAAAACGCCAAACCGTTCCCGTAGTAACTGCCCCATAAACCGAACTAATTTGATTTTCTTTTTGTTGGTTAAAGATTTGTGCCCCTAACATTTGAGCTGCACATTGCCCCAATCCTCCAATAATATCTTCTTTTTTAGCTTCCACTAAAGTAATAATCGGGGCAGTAATAAATAGTTGTTCTGGAGACAGACTAATAATAAAATCGCATTCGCCGTTTAAGTCTTGAGAAGGATCGACAGTTAAATCTTTGCCCGAGAAAAGACTAATTTTTGGCTGTGTTTTTTGCGTTAATTCTAACAAAATTGGCGCTATTATCATTTCAGATCGCGCCTTTTCTGTATTAATATCTATCGCTAAAGGCAAGTAGTTTTTTAAGAAAAAATCCAGATTTTCGCTCTTAGCAACCTCTGGAATCTCTGCAAATAAATAACTTTCCCGGTTAACCTTTAAATCGAATTTTTCAACAACATCTGCCAGCTTAAAATTACTGAATCCCATTTTAGAAACATTTAACTCTAGAGTTAATTATAGTCGAAGTTCAGCCGAACCGCGCTCAGCCGAACGGTTGACGGCTCACCACACACTGGCTTGATTGGGACAACAAGCACGATCGCACTCCTTCTAGTTTGAGTGCGTAATAGTTTTTCCCACGTCTAGTTTTGGCTTGATTCCGGACAGTCATGCGATCGCACTCCTTCTAGTTTGAGTGCGTAATAGTTTTCCCCACGTCTAGTTTTGGCTTGAATCCGGACAGTCATGCGATCGCACTCCTTCTAGTTTCAGTGCGTAATAGTTTTCCCCACGTCTAGTTTTGGCTGAATTCCGGACAGTCATGCGATCGCACTTTTTATGGTTTGAGTGCGTAATAGTTTTCCCCACGTCTAGTTTTGGCTGAATTCCGGACAGTCATGCGATCGCACTCCTTCTAGTTTCAGTGCGTAATAGTTTTTCCCACGTCTAGTTTTAGCTTGAATCCGGACAGTCATGCGATCGCACTCCTTCTAGTTTGAGTGCGTAATAGTTTTCCCCACGTCTAGTTTTAGCTTGAATCCGGACAGTCATGCGATCGCACTCCTTCTGGTTTTACGGCGTCAGGACTTACGCACAAACGCCACATATAGTAGGGGTACGGCAATGCCGTACCCCTACAGGTAGCGTCTATGCCGTCAAGCAAGCGTAAGTCCTAGGCGTAATAGTTTTTCCGATCAGGGTTTTGGCTTGATTCCGGACATCCTTCTGGTTTGAGTGCGTAATAGTTTTTCCCACGTCTAGTTTTGGCTGAATCCCGGACAGTCATGCGATCGCACTTTTTCTGGTTTGAGTGCGTAATAGTTTTTCCCACGTCTAGTTTTGGCTGAATCCCGGACAGTCATGCGATCGCACTCCTTCTGGTTTCAGTGCGTAATAGTTTTTCCCACGTCTAGTTTTGGCTGAATTCCGGACAGTCATGCGATCGCATTCCTTATAATTTCACGGCGTAATAGTTCTTGTGATCAGGGTTTTGGCTTGATTGGGACAGCAGGGTTTGGGCTTGATTGGGACAAGAAGTGCGATCGCACTCCTTCTAGTTTGAGTGCGTAATAGTTTTTGTGAGCGTCTAAATACTCACTCAAGTTGGCAGAGTCGTTAGTACTACATTTTGTCGTGCGGAATGTGGGATTAAGATAAGCAATACCCTGCATTACCCACATCTTTCTTAAGATTAGCGATCGCTCTCGCTCTCTCCAACCTCCATTCCTACATAGCCAATTCTCTGCGGAAGTTCAGCTTTTTTCAATTTACATTTGTGGTAATTTGTCAAGTTATCGTTGAATTGCTTGACATTGAAAACCTTGTGAAACAAGGTTTTCATGATTGTTAAGAAATATACGTATTTGTTTGCATACTATTGCTTTGATGTCAATATTGACTTTACTTAATTCTAGATCTAAGATATATTTTGTCCGGAAATCAAATGACAAAGCTAATTATTTGACTTTCCGCTCACACCCCATTAGTGTTCAGTGTTTCCTAATTGCGAGGGGTTTACTCTCCTCATTACTGGTAGTTGAAATGGCAAGATCGCCTATCCGATAACTATCGCCGACAACATCAGTGTTCAGTGTTTCCTAATTGCGAGAGGTTTACTTTACTCGTTGCTGATGGTTGGAATGGCGAGAGTAACGACAACTTAAAGCAAGAGTATTGAAGCAAGAATAGGGGAGCATTTCCTGATAAATAGATTCCTATTGTTGGACAGATAATTGCGTCCAATTACGTCCTCTGTCGAGTCAATGTAGCTCAGGCAATATTTGCTGCCATGGGCAGGATTTATCCTGTCTTTATTCCCCATTCCCTACCCATAAAGGGGGTGGTTAACCCAGATTTTGGATGAGATAGCACCGCCTAAAAATTGAGTTCAAGAAAGGAGAAAATCAAATGAAAGCAGCCTTCTGGAACATAAACATGGGAAAAACGTCTCCGCCGAACCGGATCAACACATTCCAAAAATGGTGTGCCGATATGAAGCCGGATTTGCTGTTGTTGGAGGAAGTCAGCGAGACATTGCGAGACGACATGGAGACTCTCACAGGTATGCAGAAACTCAACTACGTCAATACCTTGGATAAGAATGGTAATACGACAACGAAACAGTTATGGGCATTGGAGAAGGCGAGACAACCGTTACCGTTTGAAGCAAGGGCATTGAGATTTCCAGGGCTGGAGCAAAAACGACTCCTGTTGAAGGTGACAAGGAAAACTGGGATACCCGGTAACGCATTTGAACTTTGGGTGATACATGCAAATGCATCAGCAGCCGGAGGTGCTGCCGCAACCAAGGCGGTGAATGACCATCTGAATTCTACTGCGGGAAAGGGGGCGATCGTTGGTGGTGACTTTAATTATGCGATCGCATCGGCAGGGGGAAATGCTATCCATCCACATAGTTGGCAGACTAAAGCCGGACAAGTCCAACTAAAATTCACGCAATGGAATAAAGTAGCTGGATCGACTCAGGGTCCAAATGACAATTTACATATTGAAAAGTCTGGTACTGTAATTTATCAACAAGTTCAACCGCATAACATAATCGATTATGTGATGAAGGGCGCAAACCGAAACGCAGTTGCCCAGAACAACTGTATAGGTGTCACCCCCGCCCCTGAAAATATGTGGATCGACATATTGAGGGAATTCGATCATTGCCCTGTTGTTTACGACATAACCTAAGAATGCCTGTTTTAGCAGTAGACACATCAAATAGTCCTATTTCCCCTTACATAAGACATAAGACATAAGACCAATGACAATCTCCACGTTTAACTTTAACTGTATCTACCTACTTATTCACTTGTTATTCAGATGAGCATTATCTACGGTATTCCCGATTGGCAGGGTGTCATCAGAACTGAAAAGTTCACCATTTTACCAGCTTCTGACGACCCCAACCAACATTTTGCCCTACCCGTAAATGTGAAGATGGGGAACGACAAAAAAGATAAACCGGATTTCTTTCTCAGCTTTATCTGTCCCCCCGGTTCTGCAGATCCAGAAACTAGCATTTACACCATGATTAACATGGGTCTGGAAACAGATCAACATATAGAAGAGGCTTTTGAGTATTTGCGCCAGGAGAAACCACAAGCTACCTTAGTGGCGGCTAACTTTGCTGCCGAAGCCTTCTGGAATTTGGAAATCCCCCAAATGGAACCAATCGTGCAACAATTTGCTTGGGAAAACGTGAATACAGCACGGATTTATCAGCGAATTCCAGAAGCAGCCGGATTGCTGATTTATAACGGATTAAAAGAAACTTCCCTCATCGCCAGAGCTGCGGTTCAATGCCAACTCATCGCTCTGGTGCCGCGTTTACCTCTAAAAGTTAAGTTTAATACCCGCGAGTTACTCCAGGCAGTTTGGGACTTACACCCGAGCCAGTCTAGTATCCCTCGCAATGATATTTATAATTATTTTCTCAGAGATCCCAATGACTTGCCCCTGACAATAGAGGAGGGAGACTATGACGTAACTAAACGGGACTTATTTTCTCAAACCATGGTGGGACATTTGCGGATGAAATTAGGCAGTTTTGCTGCTTCTCCCAGTATTGCTGAAGGACCCCATATCGGATTGCAAGACCCCTCAGATCCGTCTTTACCAACGGAGACGCTTTGGAATCTAGATATACCACTGGTTGTCGCCACCCCACTGATGTTTGACTTCGATCCCTTTGATCAAGTATTAGAAATTATTAGTGAAGAAGGAATTGACTATTTCACCTATTTCTCAAATACCCCTGAGCTTCCCAACGAGCTGACCACAGAAAACGTCTACGTTGATTCTAATTTGCCGCCTAATTTACAAAATGTTTATGCGGTTGATGTCAACTTGCGAGTCGAGCCAGAATATTCTTACAATGGCAATGCCCAGACGAAATTACATAAATTATTTCCCTACCCTGAGCCCGATGCTGACCCGCCAATCGTTAGTCTTAGGTTTAAACACCCCAATCAAAAAATCTATAACTCCCAGGTTCTGATTATTACAATGCAATATATGCACCAGGGTGAGAAGATTGATCGCACCGGGGATTATCTCTATATTGGTGCCGACCAAATTCCGGTTTTTGTCACAGTCAGCGCCACCTCACAACTATTAAATCAAGCTGAGATTGATGCTACGATCGCTGATCCCAATCAGAGCATAAGCGATCGCGGCACTCTGAATGCCGACAATCCCGCAGCCACGTTTGTCTATTTTGCCGAACTTAGTCAGGAAGCCAGCTTGGAAATTATTGCCAGATCCGTCGAGGATAATACGAAAACTTTACATCTAGACCTACCGCCCCTATCCACTCAACTAGACCTATTTAGTTTCCCCGAATTTGGCACCAAAAGTATCGAAGTCACGGTCAACTTTCAAAGCGGAACAGACCTAGCCATTGTTGAGTTTTTACCCGAAGGAACCGATGAACCCAGAACCGAAATGTTTACCCCAACTGACAACCAGAAAACAGTATCCTACTCACCTGGGAGCTTATTTGACTATCGCTATCGATACCGCTTGATGCCAACTGATAGCTCCCCAATACCAGACTGGTCAGATTATCTTTTGCCCAGCGAACCCCTAACCTTGGAGGTCTAATATCATTTGACAAATGACAAATGACAAATGACAAATGACAAATGACAAATGTTGAGGGAGCTACGGAGTTAGCGCTATTACCTCACACACCCTCTGTCGAATCTCGACAGCTAAAACAGATGCTTCGAGCAACTCAAACAATCCATTTATTTTATAGGAGTGCCAATGCTTTCACTTTACGTGCGTAAACGAGTGGAAATAGAAGGATCAGACGGGAAAACCCGCTCCTTTACCGTTTTTGCCGACACCGTAGAATCGGACAAATTCTACATCATACCCGAAAGTCCGAACTTCGCATTAGATCTAGACACGAGTCAACCCAAGTTCAACTTCATTTGGTACTACAGCAGCAATTATGAGAATGGTGGGATTTGTACCTTTACTGTCGCCCTACCCATACCCACAGAAGCCAGCGAAATCAACCAAGTTGCGGCGCAGCTTCAGGAAGACAATCTGGTAATTGGGCGATCGCATGATCTCTATAAAATGGTTGTGGCGATGAACGAAAACGAAACAACAACCAGCAAAGCGCTGCGAGAAGCTCTCGGACTCACCGAGGCGGAAGCGAAGGCTTACCAGGATAAATTCCAGCCCGATCAAGATTGGCAGCAATTCCTGCCGCCATCAACAATCAATTTACTGCCATTACCGATTAAGGGTGGAAAAGTAAGCATACGCGGCTTTGATAACCCAAATGCTTATGACGATTGGCAGAACGGAGATCAATCAGCCGCTGATTTTACCGGAGTCTACGAAACAACCCCTTCACTATTGGGAGATAACCGAGCTGTAGTCAGCTTCAACCTCAACGAATTCGGGGCTAACCTGTTCTGGCATGCTTTGGGTGGTCCGGATTTTTCGGGAGATCCACCTCCTGGGTACGAACCGATCAACAGCATCATCGCGGTTACCTACGAAGTAGATTTTGAAGCTATGCTCCCTCCAGCCAAAGTTATAGTCACTCTGGAGTCTGAAACCGTCGCCAAACTGATTACAGAGGAGCATACAGATAGCGATACCTGGGGTAACGAAAGCGAGCGCACTGAAGTGATCGCTCGGGAATACGAGAAAAAGGGTTTAAGCAGTATTGAAGTCAAAATTCCCAGTGTTTCCTATCTCGGCGATAATGACGATACATCGGCACATGAAGCGAACTATTTGGAATTACTGACACAGTGGGGTTCCGAGCAATTGGCAGAAATGGTGAATAACCAACTACCTGACTTCAACTGGGATGATCTCAAAGATGGTTTAAAAGAGGAAGTCGTTCTCTATGACGAAACTCGTGTCTTCCAGATTAGCATACCTGTTGCCTTTAGTGTATACCCCCAAGATCAGTTACCAACAATTGGTTCCATAATCGGGGATGAACCCCTAGAACAATATTTTCAGGCGATTAACTTGGACAACCGCCCTTACTACGACGTAACTGTTACCATTAACCCGCCAGCCAACATTGAGGATCTCAGTATTGGTACCCTAGCCGTATCACCAACCTTTGCTGGGAAACCCCTGTATCAAGATGGTCAACAAGTTAACACTCTGGTCTTCGATTCTAACAATAAAGATCAAGTGGAATTAACTGGTACTTTCGACGTCAATAGCAGCGCCGAGAAACAGTTTGAATACTCCTGCCAAGTGAACTACACGAACGCCACGCCAGCCTACCAGTTCAGCGGTACCCAGACCGAGAATTACAACCTTTCTCTGGTGAGTGGAGCTACCTTGGGAGTCGTGTATGCTGAGCTAGTTGGTGGACAGATTCTTTGGGATATTTTCAATCGCGGAGAACTCAAAGTTAAATACGCCAGCGTTGAGCAGCAATATTTTCTGAATCAAGATGACTACGATGTTGATGTTTTGCTAACTTTGGGCGAACAGGTGACCCCGACGATTGAATATCAACTCAAGTTAGACTTTGCCACTGGTGGCAATAGCCTCACCTATCCACTAGATAGCACCCTCTGGGCGAGTATGGATATTTCTCAGGGGACTGGCACAATTCAGGTCCCCTACGAGAATACTAAACAATACATCTTTCTTTGTCCTGCTATTGGTTCAGGCAAGGCAACCATGTGTATTGTTCAAGCTACCTATACTCTGATGTTTCCCGGTGGCGTCGTGCGCGAAATTAGCACCAACATTACACTGAATGCAGCTAATAATGGTCTTTCTTTTTGGACAGTTCCCACCTCTTCCTTGGAAAACTTTTCTCCGAAGGGTACTGTAAGTTATACTGCCACGATTGTGACCAGTAGTGGGACAGAGATCAGAACAGGTGACGATGACAACGGCACCAACCTTTTATTGCAGATCGATCTTTAGGCAGTAGTACCGTTACAATCGGCTCGCATAGGGGATTCTATCTAGGAATCCCCTGCCCTAAACCCCATCAAATTTACTATCAAAAAAAGGGATTTGATTTATGCTTCAAGAAGATGGATCGCTATTTTTCCCCGACTATAATGTTGTCGTTTATCCCGATGACGATGCCCAACTGAACAAGTATTACTATACCAACACCCAACCTCGCCTGCGTAGTCAAGATGGCAATTATCGTTTTACGTTGATCGGTTTTGAGCCTCCAACTCAGGAGTCGGCTGGAGCGCTATCCTTGGTGGTAGATTTATCGGTTGAATCTGAAGTGTTAGAGGCGATTGCCAAAGAGATATCCCCCGACAATCCCCCACAATTGGCACCCATCCCCTGGATGTCTGGTACGGCAATTTTATCCCTAGTATCTTCCAGTAATAGATACGTAGCTCAGCCATCACTGATTGGGGACAATGCGGTAGTCTTCAATATGCTCCTGTCTTTAGATGATTTTATTCTGCTGCAATCGGTTTTGTGTAGTGGTAAGGATGGGAGTCAGGGAAAACAGGACGATTTTTGTCAAAACAGTCAACTCTTAGAAGATCCTCCTGTTCCGATCTCAATTATTTATAACCTTACCTATGCCTCCATGCGCCAAAGCTTAAAATGCAGCGCCACGATGACCTGGGATCGATTTTACACCTGGCATCAAAAAACCTGTGAAGTTAAAATTATCTTTATCAATTTTAATATTACGGAAATCGTTGAAGAACTCAAAGAAGAGCAGGCGGTTGAAATTGAATGTGCGAGCGATGGTGCGGAACATGAAACGGCTCTGGAATTAGTAAAATTGATTGCTGACTCGTTTTTTACACCGTTGCCCATCTATGAAGAGCCAGCTCCCGGCGGTAATAATGGCTGGGGACTGGGTTTTTCTTGCGTCGAGAGAGATTATACCGAGATTGCTCATAGCTTTTTGAATTTTGATATGAATACTGAGGTGGCAGTTTCCCGTCGCATGTATCTTCAGGGACAAATTGAAGACTTGGGCGATGCCTACGACCAAAATAAGATTGAGTTTATTAGGATGAATTTAGAGTCACCCTTTGAACAAGATCTAACGATTTATTGCAACGCCGATTTTGCGGCAGACCAAATTTACGAAATTTACCTGGGAATTTATGACAAGAATGGTGATCTGGTCAGATATATCAATCCGAATCCTCATCGTTTCACGGACAACGAAACCTGGTCAGTGACTCTGATTTACGACCCCTATAAAGAAGATGGTTATAGCTACCAGTACACGGTTGATTTTCACCCTGATACCTATAGAGACCCATTGAAAATCCCCAATAAAGTTAGGATAGAGCGTGGGGAAAAATATTTAGCGATTACGCCTCGGGACTACTATACTGTCCAACCTGTACCGGTAAGAACAGGTAGTAATTTACCTTGGGAGTTAATGCAGGCTATTATTGTTAACCTAAAGCTAGCCGACCAAATTTTTGATACCATTCAATTGGAAGGCGAGGAACGAGAAAAAACTTGGTTTATGTATAGGCCACAACCCAATGATTTTGACTTTTACTATAAAGTCACCTACAATACAGGTAGCAAGTTAATCAAAACGAATTGGATTAAAAGTGCTACGATTATTCATCTTGATCCATTTACCGAACGAACAGTATTTTTCTTGGCTGGTCAAGTTAATTGGACAAGATATAATCAAGTTATGGTGTTTGTAGAATGTATCAATGAACAGGAGGCAATTAATGGAAAAACATTTTTTCTGTTGACGGAAGAAAGTGAGCCGATCGCGGAATTCACCTATTACTATATCCAGAGTGAACAAAAGGAAATCAAATATAGCGCGATTTATTTTGAATCGGGTGGTTCCCAAACGCTCCCAGAACAAAGAACTCAGGATACCTACGTGACTTTACCCGCCTCTCCAGAGGTTACATCTCTATAGCTTTATCGATTTTTTCAGGTTACTAATTAGGAGGTCATCATGCTAGTCCAATACAGAGGTAAGATTGTTGTCAATGGCATCGAAGTTTATCCCGACTTTGAAAATACCCATCAATTCTGGTACATTCCCTCAGAAATAAAACTAGCCGAACGCAATAACAGCAAGATTTTTTCTCATATCTGGTATATAGCCAGTACAAGTGATGAATACGGCGACGGATTCCTCAACTATGAGGTAAACATGGCAGTAGAAAACAGTACCTTAGACAAGATTAAACAAGAAATCAACCGCCAATGGGGAATCGCGATTAATGATATTCAATTAGCTCCAGTTACTTATAGTAATGGTCAGGTTTCATTGGTGGCGCTGCAACCGTTAGATGATGGCGATACCTCTCAAACAGTTTGGGATGCGGGCTCGCCTTCTCTAGTGGGAAATAATGCGGCAGTTTGTTCAGTTGAATTTCCCAAAGAAGGGCAATTGGCTGCGGCAATGTTCGCGGCGATCCAAGAAAAGCGAAATTCGGTGATGGCGGCTTATATCCTCAGTTATAAGGCAATGACCCCAGCTATTCAATTTCGGGTGAATGGTGAGTTTAAGGCGTTTTTAAACGATTTTAAATTGTCGGCTAACCTGCCCATACCTATCAAAAAAGTTATCCTTGACTTTGGATTGCAAATTCAATTCCAAGCCAGTTTTCAGAAAACCAATATGGAAATTGAGCTGATTAATTACGACGGCGAGGAAGAAAGCCAAGGTTTGGAATTGGCAATGCAGATTCTCTATGAATATATGTTGCCAATCTTCTTTGAATATCAGCTTAGTCCCAGCGATAGCTGGAATCCCTTGAGTGAACAACCAGAAATTATCGATGATATTGTGGCGGCGGGTGACATGGACGACGCTGGGGTGAAAGCGCTGAGTGAAGAAGCCCCGCCGATGATGATTACTATAAACGTTAGTAACTATACCGGAATTCAAGAAAACCAATTGAAGTTCATGTACTCGGAATCACGGGCAAAATATTTTACAATCGCCCCCCAATCAGCGGTACTGGAACAGTTGGATAATCCCGACGATTATATTAGCCAAATCAATCGCAGCGACTTTCCCTTCGGTCAACCATTCAATGTATCGGTGGGTGCTCCAGGAATAGGTCACGAAGAATTTACAGATCGCAATTTAGTTTATGTGAAGGTTAATGCGACTTATCCGCCTGGGGGAGGCTCCAAAAATGATTTGGAATTCAGAGTAGATGGGGTAGACAAAGACAATCCGATGCCGTTCCAATACAACGCCAAAGGGGATACAGATGTTGGCTATTCCGTCAGCTATCTGTATGAACCGTCTAATAATTGGAAGGCGGATAAAAACCAGTACGATATATCCGATTGCCAGACTGAAGCAAACGCAATTTCGGCATTTTCCGGTGAAATTCTCGACTTTGTGACGATCCTCACCCGGGTGAATAGTAATTTTATTTGGGGCGATCAGACCAAGCGGGTTGATGTGACAATTGAGTGCGAAGGCTATTCGGGAACCATTACCCAGTCATTCTTTCCAGATGATGTCCAAGAGCAATCGGCAAATATCCGCGTGGAAAAACAGCGATCGACAAAACGGCGGTTAAAATCGTCTATCTCTCGCTATAGTTACAAGTTGTTAGACGGAATGGGCAACGTTATTTACGAGACCGATGTCCGAGCAGTAAATAACTTTATTATTACGGTCTCAGACCAATACCGAGAACACGTACCGATTCCCTTCTTCAATGCGCTGCCAGAACAAGGTATTATTGTCGCGTTTGTCTCAGTTCATTATCAAGGTGAAAACGGTGAAAAATGGGATTCTGAACAGATTCGGTTGACGCCAGACAATCGTTTTGAAACAAAAGAAATTCTGTTGGCGACGTTGACCGAATATCCCGATAAAGAACAACTGTTATTTAGTTACAAAGTTAAGGTGATCAAACAGGACACCTCTGAAGATAACTATGAAGAAACAGACGTAAATCCGACCCAAGCGCCATTTGTGATTACAGGCACACCTCCAACGGCTAGCTGATACTGAATCATGAGAGTTATTAGTAAAGATACAATTTACCGGGAAGCGCTGGAGAGAGCCGTTTCCATCTTGACGGAGAACTATCCCGATCGCGCCCAACGCCTTCAACACACTCTTGATGTGGTCACTCAGGATATTATTAACCATCCCCATCCGGCAAAAGCTTGGTCTTATAGCAGCCTGAATAAAGATGGAGCGCCTGTAGAATTTACCTTTTCCTCCCTAGATGATGACCTGCGCTATGCCGTGGAAGTCGGCGGACCAGATATTTTTAGCGAGGATCGCTTAACCAGAGCCAGTCAATTGCTATCTATCCTGGCTCCAGAGGCACCCTTTGGCGAAATCGTCAGCCAATTTAAGCAGGTACAGGCAGAGGGGATACTCAGTTGGGGCGCCTGGTTAGGGATTCGCCATCAGCGCGATCGCGATCGCTATAAAATCTATGCCCAAGTGCCCAAGAAGGCAGACAACGGTACTGGGGGCGCAGCAGAACTGATTGCCCGATATCTGGGTCAACTACCCAGCTTACTAGGCAATCGCCGCCTGGAATTAATTTCCGTCGGACAAGCGATCGGCTCAACCCGCTGCGAATTTTACTTCCTGCTATCGGGATTGGGGCTTCAGGAAGCCGAAATCGCCCATTTACTGGAGCAGTTTGGCTTGCAGCACCATCAACCTGCTCTGTTGGAACTGCTCAGAAGCCCCCGCAAGACTCTATTCGGTACGCCAGATTCAGCCCCCTTACCCGAAGTCAAATATGCTTTAAGCTGCTCCGTACTACCGGGAAACCAGCAGCCAATTGTTTCCATCTTTACCAAAGCCAACCAATATCTGGGTGGGGATGGCTTCATTCGCTATGCCGTGATGGTAACCGCCTATCGTCGCGGTTGGCCTTTTGAAACCTACTCAATTTTCACCCAACCCATCGGGCGACAAATCCGGCGCTGCGCCCATCACAACGTTCTCGGCTTCATCGTTGTCCCTGACGCCGAACCGGGTTTGCATATTTCCTTGAGTTCCCCATTTCCCCAGTAAGCCAATGTCTATCAATCGCACGATTGAACGAGCCATTCGTTTTTTACTGCTATTTCAGCATGACGACGGCTGGTGGGCTGACTTTCAACTGGCACCAGGACCGAGTAATATCTGGGTTACCGCCTATATTGGCTGGGTTCTGGCAGGTCAAGATCATCCCCAAGCCAGAGATGCGGCGGCTTTGGCTTGGCATTGGCTCTCGGCACAACAGTCCCCCGGCTGGGGATATAATCCCTTGACCCCCCAAGATGCCGACAGTACCCTCTGGGCGTTACAGTTAGCCGCAGCAGTTGGCGCCAGGGGACGCGGGGATGGGGGGACGCGGGGATGGGGGGACAGTTCTGAAGCTGGGGGAGAGAAAGTTATCCCTTTGAATCCAACTTGGTATCAAACCCGAGTCGAACAGGGCTATCGGTTTCTCCAGCAGCACCGACAACCTGGGGGCGGAGTGGCAACTTATGCTCAGGATCAGGAAATTCGCGCCTTCATCGGAGCCTCTCCATCGGTATCCTTTCAGGGTTGGTGCCAACCCCATGTTTGCGTTACCGCCGCCGCCGCTGGGATAGATGAACTAACTGCAGATGCCTGCGAATTCTTGCGAGCCAATCAATCGGCTGACGGGTGCTGGCACAGTTACTGGTGGTGCGAAGACGAGTATGCCACCAGCCTAGCCGTTCTGGGTCTCCAGAAACAAGATCACCCAGAAGATAGGGAACGCATCGATCGCGCCGTGCAGTGGGGGCTGACGCGGATTACAGCTCAGGGTTGGGTGCCCTCAACGTTGTATCGTTACGGTTCTCCCTTTGCCACCGCTTGGGTGATCTCCCTGCTTTCCACCCGTAAGCAACTGCAAGTGGTGAGGGATGCCATGGAAAGGGCGTGGCAATGGCTAAAAGGGCAACAAAAGCCCAATGGCTCCTGGTTAGGTTCCGCCTGCCTACGAGTACCACCACCGGATTGGCGCAACCCTGAGACGTACAATCGCTGGAAACTAGGCAGAAAAATTGAAGGCGGTATTTCACTAGACCAGAATAGTTTATTTACCACAGCAACCGCGATCGCTGCCCTCAGTCATTGGAAAACTCAGATAGGTTAAGTAGTCGGACTGGCATAAAACGACGAATGACAAATGACAAAGGACAAAGGACAAATGACAAATGACAAATGGCTCAGAAGATTACCCATAATCTTAATGGTAATAGCCCTGAATTGCTGGGCGATATTGCCAGTCTCCGCAGCGGAAAACACCGGTCTGCTTCCCTTAAGACCCAGCCAGCAAATAGAAGGAATGGCTCGTTACGAGGTTTTGGAATCGCATAATATCGGCTATATTGCCTGTCCCAAAGGCTTCACAACCGAGTTCGTAAGAATAGATTATGATAACGGCTCAAACCGTGACTATCTAGAAAAGGTAGCCACGGCAGCCGATTGCCATTTTGATATTCCTGGCGAGGCTGATTTTAGTAGAAGCCTGAGACGATGCAATCGATGTATTAGAAACCTGACTAGTGGTACCGATTTTATCGGATGGCCAAATAGAGGAACACGTTCGATTTTAGACTACCCAGATTTTTATCCTCCCCTGTTCAGTCACCGAAGTATCAATAGATATAATTATATAGACCCAAGTACGAGTCATCCCATTTCCGATAGCCGGTTTAGAGTATCCGTAGCCGAACCCATATCGCTCTATCAGCCGCCCACAGCTGTACCCGTAGACGTTGACCATGTGATGGCGAAATCAAAAAATGTCGGTTATGTTGCCTGTCCTTTGGGTTTTACGACGAGATATCGGGATAGTTACGCAGACAAAGAAAAGTTAGCAGACTGTGATGACAACGGCCGGTGCAATCGATGCGTCAAAACCTTTTATGGTACAGATATTTATGAACTGACTGACAAAGATAAATGGCCTCACAATAACTACTGCACAGACGACGAATTTCCGCCCCTGACCAAACCATCTGATGTGCAATTGAGTGGGGGTTGCGCCAGAAAGGAAAAGCGCTACTCCTGGTCTGAAGAAGACTGGATCTGGATTGTTGATCCGATGCCCTTAGATTTCTGGTCTAGCGATATTATCCCCGGATACAATCAAATTAATATCTATTGGCAGGGAACTCGATACAGCTATTACCAGCTAAAAAATCAACCCAATCTAGTTTTCTACCTGCCCGATCGTTTTGAATTAATTAAGCCAGAAGATGATACCGTTCCCGACCGTTCAAAACTCAAGTTCACTACCCCAGATGGCTCCCTCGATAATTTGAAAGCTACGTTTAGTTTCTTTGCCCAAGCTGTTGTCGATGGCGATCGGATTGATGATGCCAAAGCCCAAATCGCCAATCAGATTGGTGAAGAACCAGAAATGCTAATTTTCCAAGCCGATAAGAATTTTCGCAGCCAACTGACCTTGCGCTTGCCCAATCTAGAAGGAACCGCTAGCCAACCACAAGTTCGGGAAACGGCTCAAATTGATATTGAATCAGGCTTTAAGGATGAATTAGATTTAGCCTTTCCTGCCTTCCAAGCCCTATGGAATGCCATCTTTAGTGATGGTTCTGATACGGTCTTATTTACGGGAGACGTAGAAACGAAAATCAATGACGGATTCTATAAGGATCAGATTGATTTTATCGGGCGATTTGCTCCCGAAGACATGGAGGAGTATTACTATTCAATTATTGATTCGGGGACGGATACAACCTACAGCAAAGCCTTAAACGCAACCACATTTGCCGAGGTATTTGACGCGCCTCCTAGTGGCACCGATGGACAAATTGAAACCCTGAATCTGGATTTTGGCGAAAATTCGGCAAATTTATCGCCATCTAATTTGGAAGACGAAATAACCTTGCAACGGCCGATATCCGATTTGATTCTCGGTAACGAAGACCCCGATGTTTATCGTTATACCCTGAAAGTAATGCGTGAGAATGCTTGTAATTCTTGTGCTAAGACTGCCAATGCTGATTGGATCTATATCAACCAGAACGATACCGAAAACTGTCAGGACAAATGTCCTTAATCTCCTCAAGGGATTAGGACTTACGCACAGGCTCTATATGTAGGGTGGGGAGAGCGTAGCGTAACCCACCTTAACCAATATATATGGTGTGGCTGCGTAAGTCCTGGGGGTAACAATCTACTTGAGGGGTAGGCAGGGTGTGGGGGTGTAGAACAAAATAAGAAATAGGAACTGAGAAATGTTTGCTAAACTAACAGAACCGTGGCAACGCCGTCCCATCTGTTCGAGATGGATAAGAGGATTATTAATTGTCTCGATCGTAGGGGTGATTAACTTATGCTATTGCCGGCCAAGTTATGCCCAGTTCTTTCCCGGCTTTCCCTACAAGTACCCCGCGCCATCTTCCCTTGACTACGTGATGAAACCCGAGCCGGCGGCGGAAATTGATATCGATGACGATACTTCAATTTGGGAATCAAACAATGTTGGCTATATTGTTTGTCCTGGAGGCTTTACCACAAAAGTCAACGACGAGCAATATGACCTGCTAGTATCACAAGGAAATCCAGCAGATTGCGATGCCGACAATAAAATCTGCAATCGCTGTGTTGGCGTCGAAACGGAAATTGATAGTGATTGGCCCCACAGTAGCCAGTGTACCGATCCAGCTAATCAATTCTCTCCCTTGAAAAGCCACCTCGATCTCAAGACAAGTGGCGGTTGTAGCCAGTCTTATTCGGACTTATTAGTAACCGATGCCGTACCAATAGTTCAGCCTCCCATTGGCGGCCCCCTATCCTTTGATTATGTGGCAGCGCTATCGAATACAGTGGGTTATTTGGCCTGTCCTCCGGGTTTCACAACTGACTACAACACAGCCAAAAAATTTGATCTGTTAACCCCGGCTAATTGTGATGAGAAGACTGGACGATGCAATCGATGTATTGCCTCTGCTGATTCATTCCCTGACTACGATCAAACAGCCTGGCCTCACAATCACGACTGCGAACCTTGGGAGTTTGAACCCCGTATAGGATGGATGAATCGCTCTGATTTAAAACCGACTGGGGGCTGCGGCACAAAAATCAATGATGCCTGGATTGTCGATGCCATACCATCGGATTTTTGGGAATACGATCAAGGAAATTACGGCTACCAGAGAATCTCCATCGATTGGCAAGGTAATTTATACAGCTACTACCGAACCAATTGGAATCAATTTTCCTATCTCCCCAATGAATTTAAGCTCGCCGAGCAACAAAATGGCGCTCCGGCTTTATCAATCCTACAGTTCGTTAGCTCCGATGGTTCTGTAGAAAATACCCAAGCTCTTTTCCGCTTCTTTGCCGAACCTGTTTTCGATCAAGATCGCATTGATGCTGCCCAAAAAGAGATTGAAAGTCGCCGAGATGAATTTAATATTCGTGAAGAAGATCCCATAGAACTGGTTGTCCTCCAGGGATATCAAAGTGTTGCCACCGAACTTTACCTGCGCTTACCCAATGAAGATAGCAACGAACCTCTAATTCGGGAGAATGCTCGAATCAATCTCAAAGAAGGGGTGCAGGATGAATTGGACTTGTCATTCTCAGAATTTCGGGCACTATGGGATGCGATTTTCAGTACAGCGCCGGGGAATGATCTGTTTACTGGCTTTGTATATGTGTCAATCAATGACGGGCAATCCACTGAAATGATCAACATGAATGGGCGATTGGCTCCGATAGATATGGAAGAGTATTACGACTCGATTATCGATCCGGGGACGGATACAACCTACAGCAAAACCTTACAGACGATCACCTTTCCTCCCATTTTTGACCCACCCGACAATGGGGATGAGCGAGTCCAAGCCCTGGCTCTGGATTTTGGCCAAAATTCGGCGGGTTTATCCCCTACTAATTTGCAGACGGAGATTGATGTACAACGACCCATACGTGATATTGTTCTCGGCAACGAAGATAGTGGTATTTATCCATATACTCTCAGAGTTGTGCGTCTGAATAATCGCAATTGTTGCTCGACGAGTGCGGATGCTGAGGCTATCTATGTTACCCAGAGCGATGTCAACACCTGTCAGGACTGGTGCAATTAACCGGACTTGATAGATTGGGTTCGTAGTAGGGGCTAAAGCCCCTAATTTTATCGGTTTTTTGGGTGTAATACCAAATCCAGGTTAGCCACCCCCGTTATAACAAAGTCCGCGCAGGCGGCCTACCCTTCGGGAAGGCTTCGCCTATGTTTGTGTAGCAGCGATTTCAATCGCCTCCTCTTGCATGGGGTTACTTTCCACCTGCAATCACTTAATCAGGAACTAGGGATACCTTTCTCGATAAATTCTGGGATAATTAAACGATGCCAATCTAGTTTAATCAGCTCCGTGTTACCAAAACGCTGACCCAATACATCCACTGGATTGGTATTTTCTGTTACTATTCTCACTATAATCCTGATTGAACCGATGTGACGACAAATCAGAACTTTATTAACCTCACTCGTTTTCGTCACCATCCGGTCAAGTGATTGACGTTGCCATGAGTCATAGTTTTGCCGCTCAATTTGATTTAGAGACCTGAAACCCTTATTAATTCGTTCTTGAGTGTCAATTTTAAATTCTGCTTCGCTCCACGCTTGTTTATTGCTATGGCTGGGTTATAAATTTTTGGAGATGTCTATTAGGGTTTTACGGCGTAATAGTTTTTCCCATTAGGGTTTTGGCTTCATCTGGACAAGAAGTGCGATCGCACTCCTTCTAGTTTGAGTGCGTAATAGTTTTTCCGATCAGGGTTTTGGCTTGATTTCGGACACCAATGCGATCGCACTCCTTCTGGTTTTACGGCGTCAGGACTTACGCACAAACGCCACATATAGTAGGGGGTACGGCAATGCCGTACCCCTACAGGTAGCGTCTATGCCGTCAAGCAAGCGTAAGTCCTAGGCGTAATAGTTTTTCCGATCAGGGTTTTGGCTTGATTTCGGACACCAATGCGATCGCACTTCTTATGGTTTCAGAGCGTAATAGTTTTTGTCATCAGGGTTTTGGCTTGAATCCGGAAAGTCATGCGATCGCACTCCTTATGGTTTCAGAGCGTAATAGTTTTTCCGATCAGGGTTTTGGCTTGATTTCGGACACCAATGCGATCGCACTCCTTATGGTTTCAGAGCGTAATAGTTTTTGTCATCAGGGTTTTGGCTTGATTTCGGACACCAATGCGATCGCACTTCTTATGGTTTCAGAGCGTAATAGTTTTTGTCATCAGGGTTTTGGCTTGATTTCGGACACCAATGCGATCGCACTTGGATAAGTAGTCAGACAAAAGAAAACGGCACTGTACTAAGTGCAAGTAAACAAGCCTCAAACCCTTACGAAGAACGTAGCTTGCTTCTTTTCGGGAAGCGAGTATGACAAATGACGAATGACAAATGACAAATGACAAATGACAAATGACGATCTCCACCGTTAGCTTTTCGCAGTGTCCACCTACTTATAGCCAATTCCCCACGATCACAAAGGGTGCCCAGTAATAGGGATGAGCGAACTTCTGCTCCTGCAAAATCCTGATTTGAGCAAGGCGCAGGGATTCAGCTTTTGTGGCTTGATTTTTGACTAATTCCTCGTAAAATGTAGTCATGAGCAACGCTGTGGCTTCATCACTGACCACCCAAAGCGAGGCTAAGGTGCTGCGTGTACCGGCTCGAACCGCAACTCCTGCTAACCCTAGAGCCGCCCTTTCATCCCCTTTAGCAGTTGTGCAAGCGCTGAGGACGAGTAATTCAATCGGCTTAGTCTGAGTTCCCTGTTGAGTTCGCAGGATATCATCGAAATCCTTTATGCTAATCGGGCTATCCCAGGACAGGATAAAGGTGTCATCAGCACTAGAACTAAACTGACCATGAGTGGCTAAGTGAACAATGGGGAAAGAAAAAGACTCGATCGCCTGCTGAAAGTTCACCTTGGTGAATGAATCATCCAGGATGAGTTGGCTCTCCATCTCAGCCGTGATCTGCTCTAATTCCAACTGAACGTTTGGTAGAGGTTGGAATCCTAAACGAGCTTCACTTAATCCAAAGGCGAGAACTTTTAGCGTTTCCTGGGCTAAGGGTTGAGGATCTACTAATTGCAGACTCGGCGCGATCGCGACGCTATACCTCTCTATTATGTAGCGCTCGCCATCATGTAGGGCTGAAAGTGGCAGGTTCCGGATCGCTCCGTCGGGAACAAACACTAAGGTTTTCACGCCACTGGCGGCTAGTTCGGCTTCAACGGGGCGGATTAACCAATTGTACAGTTTTTGGGCAGGGTTTAATATGTTTTTGGCAGACAACCGGAGACGACGGCTCGTTGCCCCATTCAGTAAACTCTTGATCGTCTGCTCGATTTGCTCTTTGGGCAAGAACGTGGTGTATTGACGCAGGGGTTGTCCCGGTAGTGTGAGAATGACTTCCAAGCGATCGCTTAAAATGATCGGATAAAAAACAGCGGCGGTTTGGTCCAGTTGGTCGATTTGAATCGGTTTCGCATCTAGGCACGCATCCCGAAAGAAGTTGTCTAACTCTGCCAATTGTAAGGATTCAATCACTTCCCTGGCTTTTATTAAGTTGGCTTGCTCTGGTGTCGCGCCCGGTTGCAACAGTAGTCCGACTAACTCCCGATATACGGGTTCTACGCTCTCTCGAAAGGAAAATTGAACCTCTGAGCTAACGGCGACTAAATCACTGCGTAACGACTCAAGGGTTTTAACCGCTTGAGAGTAAGCCGCGATCGCTCCTTCTCGATTTCCGGTTGCAATAAGCAGCCTTCCCAGTTGCCATTGCCAGCGATAGGCAATATCAGATGCATTAATCCCTTGTGCCAAAAGCAGAGCCTTCTCGGTCAATTCTTGGGCATAGTTCCACTGTTTATTCTGCTCGTACAGCCCAGCCAAATTTCCCAACGCATAAGCCAATGTTCGTTTATCGTTTAAACGCTGAGCCTGTTGAACGGCGGTGGCTAAAAGTTGGGCAATTTCCCCATGACTTGGAGTGAAAACTTCTCCCTCTCGCTGTTGAGCCATCTTGATCAGACTCTGAGCCAGATTAATTCGAGCATTAACCGCTGTCCGAGACAGGGGTAACTGAGTCAGAGTGGTATGAATTTGAGGTACTAATTCCAGAGCCTTTGACTCCTGTTTCTGATCAACTAAAAGACTCAGTTGATTGACTTGTGCTTGAATCTGAAGCTCAGGTGAGGGAGATTCGGCGGCGGCGCGTTGATAGAAATCCAAAGCGGCTTGGAATTGTTGCTGTAATCGAGCAGTGTTCCCTAAACTGAGAAGTGTCGAAGCCGCAGACTCAGGTGCTGGTATTTTTTGGGCAATCGCTAAACTTTGTCTTAAGGCGTTATCGGCTTGCTCTAAATTACCGATTGCTTGCAACGCATTACCTAAACTCTGAAGTCCTTGAGCTTTGAGCCGAGTATCTGGCTGTTGTTGGAAGCTCGCATTCACCTGCTCTAAAGTACGAAGGGCTTCACGATAGAGCCCTAGGCGTCGTTGAGCTTGGGTTTGATTAATCTGGCTTCGGGTTGCGCCGCTGATATCCCCGATTTGGTTATAGATATCGGCAGCATTTTGCCAGGTTTCTAGGGCTTGTTCTGGATCACCACGGGAGAGTTGCAATTTTCCCTGTACTTCTAGTGTTTCGGCTAAGAGTTTGGTTGGGTCTCCATTCTGCGATCGCCCTTTAAGGAGCTCAAGACTGTCTGTAATTGCTTCAGTCGCTGCGTCCCACTCTCCGGTTTGCTGGTAAATCAAGGAGAGATTCCTTAAAATCCTGGCTTGACCAAGCTTATCACCTTGGGCAGTATAATCGGCATGAAGTTGTTTCAATAGGGCGATAGCTTGGGAGAATTGTCCTGTTTTATAGAGTTGTTCCGCTTGTTGTTCTAAAGCATTTTTGTTTAATTCGGCGATGGGATGCCCTTGGGATACAGAACTAGAGGCGATAATTTCTGCACCTGGAGTCTGTGGGGCGGTGTGGAAAGAAGACAGCGACATGGCTGGCGCCCTTCCCAGCCAGATAACGCCAATAAACGATAATAGTCCTAAGGTAAGGATTGACAAATTTTTCAGTTTCATATAGGTAATAACTAAGGAGTCGGATAAAATAAAACGGAACGGTATGACATTTTGTAAATATAAACCTCAAACCTTGACAAATGACAAATGACCAATGACAAATGACCAATGACAAATGACCAATGACTTAAAACACTTTGTATTCCAACCGGAAAGATAAACCATCTTCTTGCCAAGTATCTTTACTTCCAGGTAAATCAATTAAAGGGATACCCCAATCGAATCGGGCAGTCAATTTATCTCCGGTTCTCCATAACAACCCCAATCCCGCAGCCGCCAGGGTGTTGGGGTTTGGATTGGCTCTACCGGAACTATTCCAAGTCGTGCCAATTTCCACAAAGGGAGTCACTTGGAGAATACTGTTCCACTCAGGGATACGAGCAATGGGGATGCGGACTTCAGCGGAGGTGAATAAGCCATTATCTGAGAGTAAAGCGTCTTGACGATAACCTCGAACACTATCTATTCCGCCCAAGCCAAATTGTTCGATGGGAACTAAGGCGTCATTGGATAGTTGTATATCTGACCTGAATAAAAGGATAGTGTCGGGTGCTAAAAGGCGCAAATACTGTACCTGAGCTCGCCAACTGAAAAATTGACTATCCGGCGATTTTTCATTGATAGTGGCATTTAAAGCACCAATCCCCAGGCTGAATTGCGATCGCAAGGCGAAGACTTCTGTACTCCCCCGATTGATCCATTCCTGAAAAAACTCGATGGCTGAAATTCTGGTTTCACCTTGCTCGTTCGCTCCCGGAGATAAGCGGAACCCTTCGCCCAGCAGTGAGGTGTCGCTCTCACGTCTAACCGCCGACAGTCCCAAGGCAAATTCTTGGGTAGGAGTGTCAATCAGGGGCTGACGGTAGGTAATCTGATAGTCGCGGGCGTTTGACTCGATATCGACTTGGTTGAAGGGTGCTTCGATGACGTGGCTGCTTGAGCGACTGTAGGAGAGTTTGAACGTACTGTTTCTGGGATTAATTGGGATAGTGTAGCTGGCTTCATCGAGGGAGTTACTGCCATCGGTGTTGGTATAACCCAGGATGAGGGAGTCCCCGAATCCAAAAAGATTGCCTTCTTCCAGGGTAACATGACGCCGCACTGTGCCAACGCTGGGAGAGCGTCCGTTATCGACTCTGAGCATGGCTGAAAAGGAGGGAGCTTCTTCAACGGCAACTCTTAATACACTCGTACCCGTTTGTGAGCCAGCCGCTAACTCAGCCGACACATTTTCAATCAGGGGGTTGAGTTGAAGCAGTTGCAGGGTTTCTACCAACTGATTGACTTGTAAGGGGGTTGGGGTAGCTCTGGCAAGACGCGATCGCACATAATTAGAGTTGAGTCGTTTTGTCCCGTTCACCTCAATCCTCTCCACTTCCCCTTCAATCACTTCAATCGTGACCACGCCATTGTTTAGCCCTTGCGGGGGAATAAACGCGCCACTGGTAATATACCCCCGTTGAATGTAAAGCTCGGCGATCGCATCCTGAACTTGCAGCAATTCAGTAAACGCGATCGGGCGTTGGCTAAACGGGGCAGTCACCGCCGCCAGTTCCTCTGGACTGAAGACCGTACTACCAATAACTTCAAATCTCTCAACTGTAATTGTACCGGGAATGTTATCTGGCAACAATGGGGGCGCGGTAGTAGGAGGAGAAGTCGGCGGTTGCAGCAACTCGTCTGGGGAGGGTAGCAGTTCAGGTTCCGGTAACGCCGGGGGCTGGGGTTCGACAGGGTTAATCCCAGGAGTCGGTGAGCCCTGGGAACGAAACTCAACATCCTGAGTTGGTTTGAAGGTTTTGTGCCCACCTGACAGGCTGTCACTCAGGTTCTGGTACTCCACCCTTACCAGAGCATCCCCTACCTGGTTGGCAGTCAGTGATATATCAGCTTGTAACCTCGTATCCGCGACTTCTCCCATTTGGGCGCTAACCGGTGTCGCCACTGGGCTTAAACCAAGAATGATAAGTAGGTGCACACAATTAAAGTTAACGGTTGCGATCGTCATTGGTCATTGGTCTTATGTCATTCGTCTTATGTCATTCGTCATTGGTCATTTGTCATTCGTCATTCGTCATTTGTTAATTCTCTTCCCCAGCTCCCTCTGCTCCCTCTGCTCCCCCAGCTCCCCCATCTCCCCCATCTTCCCCATCTCCCTCAGCTCCCTCTAGGTGGAACACAACCGGGGTGAGTCAAGGCAGGCTTCTGCGGTGTCACAGTAGGTGCGGCGTCAGTCAGGATAATAGTCCCATCAGCCGCGACAAACCAGCCTTGTATTTGCCGAATCACCCGATGTTTCCCTTGTCCACTGTCCGTTGATGGCGGATGACTCACCCCTGCAGACGACACCTGATTACTCGGTCGAGACCACTCCACCGCCACAACTTCATCAGTCAACGGGTCATTCGGGCTAGCAGGTAAACCCCCGCGTCCGCTGATGACAAAGGAACTGCCAGCAAGTTTCGCTGTACAGAGATTTTGTGCAACCAAGCCTTCGACATCAACCACGGTTGTTGATAATTCGACTAATCCAGAACTCGGATCAGCATCAGGGGTGTTAATTTCCACAATGCCACTGAATTGAGCCCCCAACTCCGAACTGGCGGTGATGTCGCTTTCTGTTGTCAGTTGGGGACGGAACTGAGTGCCGAAAATGCCTTGTGCATTGATAATGACGCGCCCACCTTGACTATTCGTGGCATTAGCTGTGATGTCGCTATTGTCGAGGGCGACTAAGGTATCGGTGTTGAGGGTGATATTACCACCCGCGCTAAGTCCGGTGGCGTTAGTAGTGATGGCACTCTCTCCGCGCATCTGAATGTCTTGGGAATTCAGGGTAATATTTCCCTGGTCTCCTCCAGCAGCAGCCGCTGTAATCACCCCTTGATTTTCCAGTCGGATTGTGGCAGCCTCTATCTCAAGGTTGCCCGCCGGACCCGTTCCCTGCGGCGCCAGGTTGCGGCTTTGGAAGTTACTCACACTCAGGGTTGCCCCATCCCGGACAATTAACCTAGGAGTCGTAATCCTCAAATCACCCCCGGCTCCATCACCGACAATCGCCGAGGCAAACAAGCCACTGGCACCATTGGCAGACGTACCGATTACTTCCACCGACTCCTCGGCGTTCACACTCAGGTTTCCCCCAGCACCTGAGCTAAACGTCGTACTGAAGGCTTGAGAGCCATCCCGGAGAATCAAGCGTCCTGTATTAATCGTCAAGTTGCCCGCATTTCCACTCCCTTGAGTCGCCGTCGATAAACGACTGGAAAAACCATCTGGGGTTGTGCCAGTTAGCTCCACAGAGCCCGAAGCGTTTAGGGTCAAATCTCCCCCACGACCGGCACCAGAGCTTTCACTACCGACTGTTGCCCCATCCCGGATAATCAATTGCTCGGTGTTAATGGTGACATTCCCCGCGTCTCCAGTCGCAGCCAATCTACTGCGGTTAAATAAGCCACTGGGAAACCCGTCAGGGATTGAGACTCCAATCAGTTCTACGGACTCCGCCGCATTCACGCTGAGAATACCCGCACTGCCGGCGCCAGACGTACCCGATGAGACTTGCGCCCCATCCCGCAGCCGCAACCGCTCTGTGGTCAGGGTGACGCCACCGCCCTTTCCCGAGGTTGTCGTACCAGAAAACAACAAGCTAGCAAAACCATTGAGAGGATTTTTCCCACTCAACTCGATTAACTCTGAGGCAGTAATGGTTACGTTCTCGCCCTTTCCGATTCCCTGGTTGGTTGCCGCGAGTACTGAACCGTCGGTGAGGGTGACGCGCCGTCCTTGTACCTGAATCCTTCCCGGTGTCGGACCACTGGTGTTAATGGCAGCCCCCTGGGACAGCAGGATATCTTGGAAATTTTCCACGCCTTGATAGCTCAATGCCCAGCCCGGATTTGTTGGGGTCAGGGTAACAAGCCCCTCCTGTACACTTCCCAACTCCAGACTTCCGCCTTGTGTGGTTAGATTTCCGCCAGAAAGGGCTACCTCACCCCCCACTAAGGCTAAAGTTTGATTCGGCTGTACTGCAAGACCCTTTCCATCTACGCCAATGAAGACAAAGGTTTGGGGATCTTCAATGACTTGGTTGCCCAACCCCTGCACTTGAATCCCTCCCGGATTGGCTGCATATTGCAACCCCAAGGGAACATTAATTGTTAGTAAGGGTGGGGTTTGGGGGTTGGTGGTACTAAATTCTAGACCATCGCCAAATTGGATGCTATTCGCCGTACTGCCAATAAATGAACCGCTCAGGTCGAGTTGAGAGCCTGCACCAAAGATAATCCCATTGGGGTTAATTAAAAACAGGTCAGCGTTGCCTAAAACTCCCAAGGTTCCCAGAATATTAGAAGCATTTCCCCCAGTGACTCGCGTGAGAATCCGTTCAATTCCTGTGGGATTGGAGAAATAAACTCCCCTGCCTTCCCCGACATTAAATTGTCCAAAACTGTGGAACAGGTTAGCCTCTCTGGTTGCTCCGCCATCAATTTGGTCACTGTTGATCGCATTAGGAGTAACAACTGAGCTTTCGTTGCCGAGAGTGGTATCGGGGATGAGCTGGGCTGAGGTAGTATCTGGGTTTAGCAGCGCTCCACCCAGGATTAAACAACTGCTCCACAATAAAGGACAACAATTCCCAAAAAAGCTATCGGTTTTCATGACTAACCGCTTTAAATTTAAACAAGTCATCGTGCGGTTTCCGCAAAGGATTCTTTCGCTAGGGGGTTCTGATTTGGGTGGATTAAAGCCATTACTACGGACACCATTGCCATAGCCCTAGCCAACGAGCATTTCGAGCATTTCGACCACTTTTTGGACTAATTCGAGGATTTCGAACACTTCGAGGATTTCGACCACTACGACCACCAGCGACTAGCTCTAAATCCTGTTCACTGAGTTCATCGTCATCCAACTCATCCGAGTTAAGTTGTGCCGCCTCTTGGTCATAATCATGTAGCCTTTCTAAATCCGCTACTGTCAATTCGTACCCTTGACTTGCAGCAATTTCAACCAAGTTTTCTGGGCTAATCGCCGCTTCTAGTTGTTCAAATAGCCTCTGATCCGATTCGGCTGCCCTAAACAGTTCATCGATGACTTGCTGCGCTTTTTGTCGTTGCAATTCCTCCGCTGATACGTCTTCAGCTTGGAGTGACTGGATATTTAACTGTGACATAAAAATCTCCTAGGTATCTAATAAATTTTTGCACATGATTTGGATTTTTATCTTTCTCGATTAAAGGGTTAAGCTACATGGATTATTTCCAGTAAACGCGATTTCGACCAATTTTTCTGGGCTAATCGCCGCTTCTAGTTTTTCAAAAAGCCTCTGATCCGAGTTAGCAGCTATAAACAGTTCATCTATGACTTGCTGCGCTTTTTGTAATCGTAATTCTTTTAAAGTCACCAGCAGCGGGCGCGTGACTTGATCTTGGCGAATTTCTTCCACCAGTCTTCCCTCTGCCTGCCCGTACCACCAGCGACTAGCTCTAGCTCTTGTTCACTGAGTTCATCGTCATCGAACTCATCACCGTTAAGTTCTGCTTGCTCTTGGTCATAATCATGTAGCCTTTCTAAATCCGCTACTGTCAATTCGTACCCTTGACTGGCAGCAATTTCCACCAAGTTTTCTGGGCTAATCGCCGCTTCTAGTTGTTCAAATAGCCTCTGATCCGATTCGGCAGCCATAAACAGTTCATCTATGACTTGCTGCGCTTTTTGTAATTGTAATTCCTCCGCTGATAGGTCTTCGGATTTAAATGATTGGATATTTAACTGTGACATAAAAACCTCCTAGATATATAACTTTTTACGGCAAGTCTAGAAACCTGAGTCGGGGCGGGTTTAGTCACATCCCTTGTGCAACCAAAAAGATAGTCGTGAAACCCGCCCCTACACACATTCGTACCTCGACTACTTACGTCTTCAGCTTCGAGTTGCTCAAAAAGCTTCTCATCCGAGTTGGCAGCCATAAACAGTTCATCTATGACTTGCTCTGCACTTTTTGTAGTTGTAATTCTTAGTAAGAACACGAAAAGCACAACGAGCACGAAGAGCACGAAGATCACGAGGACTAATACCACATCCACCAGCGACTAGCTCTAGCTCTTGTTCGCTGAGTTCATCGTCATCCAAATCATCAGAGCTACTTTGTGCCGCCTCTTGGTCATAATCCTGTAGCCTTTCTAAATCCGCTACTGTCAATTCGTACCCTTGACTTGCAGCAATTTCCAACAATTTTTCTGGGCTAATCGCCGCTTCGAGTTGCTCAAAAAGCCTCTGATCCGATTCGGCAGCCATAAACAGTTCATCTATGACTTGCTGCGCTTTTTGTAGTTGTAATTCCTCCGCTGATACGTCTTCAGCTTGGAGTGACTGGATATTTAAATCTGACATAAAAACCTCCTAGATATCGGGTAACGGCTATAGTGTTGTGACACACCTAAAATGGTGGAAGATTTGACCATTGAATCGGGCGCATGCCATGCGCCCCTACGGTTTTCGGGTTCCCATCCTAATTCATCAAATAAGGTGTGCCACGCCAATAGTTAGGATTCATCCAAAAAGCTCTGTCTTTAGAGCAAGTAGAATCTTGAAATCAGCCGGGTTCTGATTTGGGTATATTAATGCATTACCTAACTATCTACTATACCCTTATATTGTCATCTTGTAAATATTTGTGTTTAAAATTAGTACGACAACAATTGTGCAAATTAATTTTGATGACTAATGAAGTCAGTCGTGTTTTAAGTTCAGGCATAAATAGAGTAACTTTCCAAATTAATTTTGATGACTGAATAGAACAATAGCCTGATTAGTTCACCCGGCAATTGAAAGTGAAAAACGTCTATAAGCTGTTCGGCATTTAAACCTTAATGTCAATAATGGTGAAATCCTTGTAGTGCGTTAAGCGAAGCCATGCCGCAGGCTTTGCATCTTGCTCGCTACTAATACCCAATTTAAATGCATGACAGCTTATAGTCTCCCACGTTGTAGAGACGTTCCGGCGGAACGTCTAAATGATGTGTTTTTTTGTACTACTGTGGCGTGTTACCCCCTAAATATGGGGAAAGGGCAACACGCCAACCCCATATAATATAGGACTTACGCAGCGACACCACTTAAAGTGGGAAAGGTGCGTTACGCTACGCTAACACACCCTACGAATAGAGGCTTTGCGTAAGTTCTATAATAGCGAGTCCGATGCTCCACTGAGAGTATGTAGTTTTCTGCAATCTTGATGGCTGAATTGTGCCAAGCCCCTTGCTGGTTTATGCAATCAAATTGGCAGATAAGTGTAATGTATTCTATAAAAATTATGTTTATCCTACAGATAGAGCAAAATGAATTGGATGGGTGATGAAATCGCTTTCCAGTCCTCAAATCGCCGTTTTATCTATAGAGTCTGTGCCAATTAGCCGTGATGATTCAAAAACACCAAGTCCAATTAAGCCAAACTGAAAGGCAAGAGCTAATCAAACTAACCAAAAAAGGCAAGATATCAGCCCGAAAGCTACGCCGCGCCCAAATCTTACTCCTAACGGATGCTGGACATAAAGACGAAGAAATCGCCACTATGCTGCATTTGGGGGTGGCAACAGTTGAGCGCACCCGTAAGAAATTTGTGAAGGGAGGTTTAGACTTTGCTTTAAACGAATGCCCTCGTCCAGGGGCAGTTAAGAAATTAGACAGAAAAGCAGAAGAGTTCTTAATCGCTACCGCTTCCAGTAATCCGCCACCGGGAAAGGATTGTTGGACAACGCAATTACTCGCTGAAAAGTTAGTGCAACTCCAATTGGTGGAGAGCATCAGCGCTGAAACTGTGCGCCTCCTGCTAAAAAAGAGATCGTTAAACGGTGACTCCAAGAACAAGGACTAATGGCAACAATAAGCCGAGTTAGCCATCAAAATTAATTAGGGGATTCACCATTGTAGAGACGCGCCATGGCGCGTCTCTACAATATATGGTGGGAAAGGTGCGTTACGCTACGCTAACACACCCTACACATAGAGGCTTTGCCTAAGTCATATAGATGCTCTGATTACTGGACTGGTGTTATAGCAGAAATCAAAGGTTTTTGGGAAATTGTATCTAGTTCAACAGACTCTAACAGTTCTGCCCAATCCGACGCGATCGCACTATCATTGGGAGCAGAACGATATAGCTGAGCGAGGCTATTGAGGCAGTCATACCAAATCCCGGCTTCCGCATAAATGGCGGCGCGATCGCGGAGTGACGCATTCCTCAACTTAGCCACCAAGTTTGGGCTAGGTTTAACCCGTTCTATCTGTCCCTCAACATGTGGCTCATTCGCCATATCTTGCTCATTACAAATCATAAAGAAATACCAATGATACTTCTTTCCCTCCTCTAACGCTGGCAACGTGCCGTCATCTGGCAGAGGGACGCTAACAATTCCGGAATGATCCGGAAGTGTTACAGTCGTTTCATACATTACGTCATCCTTGCCAGCCTCTTTCAGGTAAAACATGGCTTGCTGGGCAGTATTTTCAGGGAGAGACAGTAAAATCGTGGGATGCCCTGCCACAGTTCGCACTGGCTCTGTTGGAGGCAGCAAAGCGACCATCTTTTCATCGGTAGAGTTGCCACAGCTATTGGGTACTATCGCTTTTGCTGTGCTTCCTCGCACTCCCCCTGATATAGTGTCGCGACGAGGTCTTCCTGTAATGGGAAACCGTATTGATTGAGCGTGGAGAGTCGGAGACTTCTCAACCTGATTCTCAGGAAAGTGGGTTGGAGGAGTGCTAATTTTCCAGGAAGCAAGCTCCTCTTGATTGAGCGATCGCCCCTGAGCCAGCATGGGAAAACTACTCATGGTCAATAGCTCTACAAATAACGCCAAGAGTGCTATGCGATGTAAAGATAACTTATTACTTACCACTTTTATATCAGACCTCTTACACGGTTAATTTTTGTTGGTTGCACCGCTACAGTGCTGGTTACCCTTTTAGTTGCTTTTTGGACAAAAGGGCTTGTTTGGGCGTGCCAACTCAAACTCAGGGTCGGTAGCCACTTGTTCTAGTCCAACCGCCCTAAAAATTTATTCTTGTTCGATTCGATGCTGGGAAATTGTTGAACATCTTGATTATATTATTAACACATAGACGCCTAACTGTGCGATAATTTTTAGATAAATGCTGTGAAACAAAAAATCAATCAATTCTAAACCATATTGATTTTGATGGGTTAGTTAGTTGAATTATGGGATTAGATAGAACTTTATAGTTGTGCTGCCCATCAAAACTTAAGCAATAGACCCCAAAAGGAGGGAGTTGAAGGAGCATTATGTCGAAAATTGTCTCTGTTCATTCATTTCGAGGTGGAACTGGGAAATCGAACACCACTGCCAATGTAGCGGTTACCACAGCCAGCCAGGGACTACGGGTGGGGATTATCGATACGGATATCCAGTCGCCAGGAATTCACGTTATTTTTGGCATGGACCAAACCAAGATAAAGCGAACCCTGAATGATTACCTGTGGAATCGCTGCGGGGTTGAAGAGACGGCTTATGATGTCACTCCTCCTGAGGTGAGCAAGAATCAGGGCAAGGTGTTTCTGATTCCATCCAGCATGAATATCGGTGAAATTAGCCGTATCCTGCGGGAGGGATACAACGTAGCCTTGCTCAATAATGGGTTTAAAAAGCTAGTGAGCTCCCTAGAGCTAGACTACTTATTTATTGATACTCATCCTGGAATTAACGAAGAAACCCTACTGTCCGTGACAATCTCCAACATCCTGCTAATCATTTTGCGTCCCGATCGTCAAGACTTCCAAGGAACGGCTGTAACTGTCGATGTGGCTCGTAAGTTGAACGTCGCTAAGCTACTTCTAGTGGTTAACAGAGTACCGCAGAAGTTCGATCTCAACTCAGTCCGGCAACAAGTAGAAACAACCTATAATGCAACGGTAGCAGGAGTTTTGCCTAACTGTGAAGAAATGATGGAGTTACAGAGCAGCGACTTGTTCTGCCTGCGTTACCCAGACCATTATATCTCCAAAGAAATACGCGGGATTGTGGATCATATCTATGAGAAACCCAAGACTGTGGGGGGACTCAAAAAATTGTTTGGTCGATGAGAAGTTATCCGCCTTCCCCAACACAGAACCAAAAATCCATCAATTAAGAGAGAAAAATTCATCAATCCATTCTCGCCTATTTCATTTATTATGAGTGGGTAAGATAAATTCTGTTCAACCCAATATTATCCCAGGACGAACCAATGACAAATGACCAATGACAAATGACCAATGACAAATGACCAACTTGCCACCCGAACTGGTTAGAATTGTCGAGCAGGCTTGCAGTCTTACAGAGCGTTTAGCCACTGGTGAAATATCCAGTAATCCGGCTGAGGATACTCGCGTTAATGCCAGACTGGAAAAATGGTGTCAAACTGCTGCACAAGGAAACCTAGAAAAATTTCAGAAGCGGCTTGCTTGGGATAACATAAATCTCAGCACCGTTAGCCGTATTCTGGGTCATATTTCCCTCAGCGGTACTCAACCTTTACCGGACTGGGTAGAAACCTTCCAAGCCGGCATTGAAGCCGCCGCATCAATTTCAATAGAAACCCTAGAGCGTCAGTCAAGTATTCCTAGAAACCGGGTTAAGAGTGAGGATGACAACGCCATATCAACCTTTCACCCAAAGAAACCCGGTTTCTTGACCGATGTCCTAGAACCGGGAAAAGCCTATAGTTTTCTAGACGCCCAAAATCCCATTCCCTTTCAAGAAACTTTTCTGCCCTTTATTCAAGTTGCCAGAGATAAATTAACTCCCCTAACTGGCGATAGTTACCCTAACTTGACAGCAGCAGCTTGTGCCGATCTTGAGCGGAGTCTTTTAGTCTCACTATCCAGTCTCTGTTCATCCTCAATGGAATTGAAATTCTCAGCATTTCGGGCGAAGCGACAATCCACTCTATCTCGATTACTGGGACAAATACAAAATAGTTATACCAAAACTCATTATCGAGCATTTATCCAACAGATGCTCCAAGGCGGGGGACTACTGGCATTTTTTCAAGACTACCCCGTCTTGGCTCGATTAGTAGCAACAGTAACCGACTTTTGGGTGGATGCCACAGGGGAATTTATCCAGCGATTAACAGCAGACTGGTCAACTATTCAGCAAACGTTCCAGCCAGACATTGAATTAGGTCAAGTCAATAGCATCAACCCCTGTAAAAGTGATCCTCACAATCAGGGACGAGCTGTGATTGAGGTGAGCTTTACATCAGGTTTGAAACTGATATATAAACCTAAAGACTTAGGCTTGGATGTAGCTTATTTTAACATCCTGAACTGGTGTAATCAGCATTTTATCCAGTCGCCACATTTCCCGTCTCTACAACCCTATAAATTACTCAAAGTCCTAAATCGCGCCACTTATGGTTGGGTAGAATTTGTCGAGTATTTGCCTTGTCAAAACCAAGCAGAAATCAAACGCTATTACCAGCGTGCTGGTCAATTGCTATGTTTGCTGTATGTTTTGGGGGCAAATGACTGCCACCATGAAAACTTAATTGCCTGGGGTGAACACCCCGTTTTGGTGGATTTGGAAACCTTGATGCAGCACCCATTCCAGGAAATTGCAGGTCAAGCCAGGAAAGAGGGAGCAAAAGCTGTATCCCTGGCGCAGCGGCAATTGAGGGATTCCGTAATCCGGACGGGTTTATTGCCCCATTGGCATCTGGGGTCAGATCGACGAACAGCTTATGACTCAAGTGGCTTGGCAGGATTTGGCAATCAGGAAACACCCTATCAGATACCGAAGTGGGAGAACATTAACACCGATCGCATGGTTTTAACTCATGAAACTGCCAAAATGTCAAGTCAAACCAATGCACCCTCCCTGGCAGGGATTATACAAGCCCCAAGCGAGTATGTTAACGAACTCGTGGATGGATTTGAGCAGAAGTATCGGTTTTTGGTCGCACACCGGGAGGCACTCCTGGCAACTGATGGCCCCTTGGCAGCTTTATCCCATCAGCGAGTGCGTTGTCTATTTCGTTCTACCCAAGTTTATGCGTCTGTACTGCAAAAATCGCTGCATCCTCAATATCTGCGAGATGGTGTAGATCGCAGTATTGAACTGGAGGTTCTGTGTAGAGCTTTTCTGGGGACCGATTTAAAGCATCCTTGGTGGAGGATTCTCAAGGCAGAACTACAGGTGCTGGAACAGTTAGATATCCCTTATTTTGCCGCTGATTCAGATAGTGATACCTTGCCAGTTGTGAAGAGTGAAGTGCAATGCTTCGCACAACCCAGTTATACCCAGATGATTGCTAATATCCAGCGCCTGAATCAGGATGACTTAGCTGAACAAGTTGCTATCATCCGGAGTTCTTTATATTTATTCGTCGCTGGTGAAGTAGGTACCGCCGCCTCTGATATAAAAGTTCGTAGTAGGCACTTTAGTGCCAGAAGCGCCGCTGGTGAAGTAGGTACTGCCACCTCTGATATAAAAGTTCGTAGTAGGCACTTTAGTGCCAGAAGCGCCGCTGGTGAAGTAGGTACTGCCACCTCTGATATAAAAGTTCGTAGTAGGCACTTTAGTGCCAGAAGCGCTAAAGCGCTTACTACAAACTCTAAAGTCAGTGGCATTCGGGTTAGGTTTGATATCGATTCTTCTAAATGGCGTGAAAAGTCAGCTGCCACCTCTGTTCTGGATGATGACATTTCCCCCATTTCTGAGCAAGAATCGGTGCAGCAGGCAATACACATCGCCCAAGATTTGCAGCGACGAGCCATTCAAGCTGCTGACGGTAGTGCTACCTGGATTGGACTCGGTTTCTTACCCCAGGCAAATCGTTTTCAACTGCAGCCAATCGGGAATAGTTTATATGACGGTTGCTCTGGAATCGCCTTATTCTTAGGCGCATTGACGAAAATAACTGGCGACAATGAGTGGCGTGATTTGTGCCTGGGAGCGTTACAACCCCTGCGCCGGATTTTGCCGGATTCTGATCCTGAGTCGCGGCAACAACTTACCCGACTGGGTATTGGGGGTGCTGCCGGATTGGGGTCTATTGTTTACTCACTGGTGCGAATCAGTGAGTTTCTAGGGGATGGAACGCTGTTAGCAGATGCCAAACAAGCCGCTGGTTTAATCACGCGCGATCGCATTGCGGCTGATCAGCAGTTTGACCTTGTGGCTGGAGCGGCGGGAGCGATTCTCGGCTTACTCACGTTGTATCAGGTAACGGCTGATTCGGGTATTTTAGCTCAAGCCACGAACTGTGGTGAGCATCTGCTCAATCATCGGGTGATCAGCGAAACGGGTTGCAAAACTTGGGCAACTGGAGCCGAAAAACCATTAACAGGATTTTCCCACGGTGCTGCGGGTATTGCCTATGCCTTGCTGCGCTTGTACGACGTCACTCAAGAGGTCGTTTTTCGCCAAGCCGCTGAGGATGCGATCGCCTACGAACGCCATCTCTTTTCCCCCACTCAGGGAAATTGGCTCGACTTGCGGTCTTATGCCCTGATTGATGGCAAGCCAACCTCTATGACTAGCTGGTGTCATGGCGCTCCTGGCATTGGTTTAGCGCGTTTGGGAAGTTTAGCGAGTTTGGATACGCCAGACATCCGAGCAGAGATTGCGATCGCGTTAAAGACTACCCTACAGTTTAGCTGGCAAAATATAGACCACCCCTGCTGTGGAAATTGTGGTCGGATGGAGGTACTGTTAGTCGCGGCACAAAAATTGTTGCGCCCCGATTTAGTAGAAATTGTTAAAAAGCAAGCTAACTGGATGGTGAGACGGGCAAAACAAGTGGGAGGGTTTCATCTATTTCCCCAGTTTCCTCAAGACATTTACAATCCGGGTTTCTTTCAAGGCACCGCCGGAATTGGTTACGAATTTTTGAGATTAGCGCATCCCGATTTACTGCCTTCGGTGTTGCTGTGGAATTAGTCAGCTAATCTGTATTTAATTAAGGGGAATAGCATTACCCTTATTTCGGCTTATAGGACTTACGCAAAGCCTCTATGTGTAGCCTCTATGTGTAGGGTGTGTTAGCGTAGCGTAACGCACCTTTACCACGATATGTGGTGTAGCCCGTCGCTGTTGGTAGATATATAGCGTTTTCATTTAAGTTGTGAACCCAACCCCTGTTTGGGAGGGGTAAGATTGTCACGTTTCATTATGTGTTATTGCCATCATTGAAGTAGCTGGGATGCTGGCAGAGCAAGCATTCAACAGCGAATTGACGAGCCACCCCAAAGCCGCGATCGCCTAAATTTAGTTAAGAACTATAACAACTTTTTTTAAATCACATTAATTCTGATGACCTATGACTTGAGCGGTGACATAAATCCATCAAGTTTTAGCTTTCCTCAAGTGCGGCTTGATGTGCTTGTAAATTTATCATGGTGATGTAGCTATAACCGGAGAAGACAAAAACAAGAAAAATCAATAAATAGCGAAAAATAAATCAACTAATTCCGCCAACAACTTGTTAGACTTAGAACATTCAGACAAAAACAATGGAGTCTAATATGTCCGAAGAAGCGGTATTTAATTTGTTTGAAACCATGGATAAAGATCCAGATTTAAGCCAGCGACTCACTGCCATAGAAGATCCAGCAGAAGTCGCCCGGATTGCTGAATCGGAACTGGGCTTGAACGTCACAACAGAGGAACTGATCTCTGCCGTAGCTTCAATGCAGAACAGTGAGGACGAATCGCCAAAGGACGAGTTGAACGAGGAGGAGTTGGAAGCAGTAGCTGGTGGGCGCTGTATCCCTTGGCCTCGCCGTTGGCCTCCCCGCCGTGGCTGGTAGGCGTTGGTAAGAGAAGGATAAAAGGACGATACTCCTGCCTTTCCTCATAGACCCTTTCGTCTCTGCTCGGTTCCGACCTAACAGTCTGGATGAAATTTAGTTTCATGTTGACACGCCCCAGGTACTGTTGATTTTGGATTTGGGGTTTAATGCTATAGCAATAGACACATCTGTTAGGACAAATACACGGGTGGAGACGTTCCACGCATTACGTCTCCACGAATGCATCATCGGTAATAATTACTTAATGTATAAGCCCAAATAATACATTGAAAACAAGGAAATAAACTATGGAAATTCACATGATTGGTCATGCTTCTATCTTCGTCAAGACGAAGGATTGTCGAATTTTGATGGACCCGGTGCTTTGGGATCCCTTTTATGGAGGAACGAATGAAGTATGTCCTAAGCGGGAAGTCATTCATGAACAGATTCCAGAGTTTGACTTTCTCGTCATATCTCATAACCATCTCGACCACTTTGATATTCGGTCTCTTGCCTATCTTCCTAAAACAGTCGATGTTTTGATTCCCAGGGATAAATTGATAGAAAATTACCTTCGACAACTAGGGTATTCTCAAATTTATCCATTGAAAGACTTCAATGAAGTTAAAATTGGTTCTACAAATTTGTTGACAACCCGTTCAGAGAACCGTGTGCCTGAGTATGGCATGGTATTTGCTGATGAATCAGGTGTTTTTTGGAATCAAGTCGATACAATACTAAGTCCGAAAACAATTAAATTTGTCTTATCTCGCTATCCCCAAATAGATTTTTTACTGGCAACGTGGCAACCTATGTTAGAAGGTTGCTATCAGTTTAATAAAAGTATATCTTTTCCCTACGCAATCTACAATCAACTGCTTTACAATATCAGTTTGATTCAACCGAAAGCAATTGCACCTGGAGCTAATGGCTTCAAGCATGTTAATTGTTCATCTTGGCTAAACCAGATTGTATTTCCAGTCACCCGCGAACAGTTCTGTCAGGATGTCAAATCTGTCTGTCCAGAAATAGGGCAAAATGTCTTTCCCCTCGATCCAGGAGATATCCTAACATTTACTGACAGTAAATTCTGTCATTTGCCGAAAATGTGCGAGTATGTCAGGCAGGTAGCAGATAACCGGGAAAGCTTAGCATTTTCGCCCGTGAAGTTGGACGCTGAATTAAAAGATAATAATCCCCAAGATTATGATGTAGATTTTTTGAAAAAAGAAGTTGAAAAAGAAATTTGTTTGAAGCTGCCTAAATTTATAACAGAGAATTGGGACTCTTTATTTCTAGAACATCGGAAATGGAAAATTATTTATCAATTAGAAGTGACATTTCCGGATGGCAGCCAACAGTGGGTATTTGACTTCTCAGATAAAAATATTCAACCTTATAAGGGATATAATCCTCTGGCTAACTTTTTTACTTACATTACAGCTTCAGGTTTTTACGGGCTTCTCAATGGCACTCTAAGTCAGGAGTATATGCAAGGAGGTTATTATCGGAGATATCATAAAGTTTACTTGGTGACTTCGGTTGGCATTACGTATCCTACTTCTACAGAACTTATAGAAGAAGTTCTAGAAGATCCCCTTACCTTTATATTTTCGGCAAATCAGCAGAACATTTATTCAGAAAAGGCTCTGGATTTAGAACTAGAAAAATGGAGCATTCCTAACAGAGATGGCTCTGAATCAATTAAGAGAAAGAATCCCATGATTAAAATTGGAGATGTACTCTTAAAGCCGACGCAGGAATTAAGTTTATCCTGGGGATTCCTCAAGAACTAGCTCCCCCAGCTTAACCGCATTTACCAAACTGCTCAAGTATTTTAGCAAAGCTGCAAGAGTTTATGGGTTTAAGCTCATAGGATTTACGCAAAGCCCCTATTTGTAGGGTGGGGAGAGCGAAGCGTAACTGACATGAATCCATCAAGTTTTATAGCAACCGCCATAGCTGTTATAACACATCATTTATGTAGAGATGCGCCATAGCGCGTCTCTACAATTAAATTTGTCATTTTGATGTAGCTATAACGGGAAAAACCAAAAACAAAAAAATCAATAAATAGCGAAAAATAAATCAACTCATTCCGCTAAACACTTGTTAAAGTTAGATTATTCAGACAAAAATAGTGGAGTCTAATATGTCTAAAGAAGCTGTACTGAAACTTTTTCAAACCCTCGATAAAGATCCAGATTTAAGGGAGCGACTCACTGCAATAGAAGATGTAGCAGAAGTCGCCCGGATTGCTGAATCGGAACTGGGATTGAACGTCACAGCAGAGGAACTGACCTCTGCCGTAGCTTCAATTCAGAACCCTGAGGGCGCATCGCCAGAGGGCGAGTTGAACGAGGAGGAGTTGGAAGCAGTAGCTGGTGGGTGGTTTGACAACTGGAAGGTAAAGGTCAAGCCAAAGGCTTGGTAAGAGAAGGATAAAAGGACGATACTCCTACCTTTCCTCATATACCCTTTCGTATCTTCTGGGTTCTGATCTAACAGTCTGGATGAAATTTAGCAGCCATTGCGTAACTTTCATGTTGACAATACCAGGTACTGTTGATTTTGGATTTTGGGTTTAATGCTAACACGTCGAATCCAACTAGAGCCGACTGTTGCGCTCAAAAATACCGTGCCTTTGTAGGCAAAATTCTTGATCATGGGTGGCATACTCCTGTCGTGTTTGCTGCCCATTTTTAAACACCCCTTGAAATTTGAGATTAAATTGAGATTTACACTCTCAAATAGGTAGGGACTTGAAATTGGGAATAGAGGAATGCATTTGCCACCACATTGTCGAAATAGGAAAGCGGTGCAACTTTCTCTATCATGATCAATACTTCAGGCAAAGAAAATAGGAGGCTACTATGTCTAAAGAAGCTGTAATTAATTTTTTTAAAACTCTCGATAAAGATCCAGATTTAAGGGAGCGACTCACTGCGATAGAAGATCCAGAAGAAGTCGCCCGGATTGCCGAATCGGAACTGGGCTTGAACGTCACAGCAGAGGAACTGTCTTCTGCCTTAACTGCGATGCAAAAATATGATGATCTCCCACCAGAGATTGAGTTGAGCGACGATGAGTTGGAAGCCGTGGCTGGTGGGTGGTTTAAAAACTGGGTAATAAATACCCAAAAGGTTGATTTTAAAAAGGTTGATTTTCAAGTCAAAGGAGGTCAAGGGAAATGGAGTCTGGAAATAAAAGGAGGCTGGTAATAAAAGGAAGATAGAATGATGGCTGCCGCGCTTCCACCGTACATTATTTCTGTTCTGGCTAGGTTCTAATACCAACTTCATAAGTCCTGGCTACAGATATTTGTCTGGTTCCCCAGATGGCGAGACTTATGAGAAATCCGAGTACCGCATTATCAAAATAGGCATCATGAGCTGCGCTCACAACAAAGGAATGTAAATTCTTAACCTTCAACCTTCTAACCTTCAACTTATTTTCAAGACAGGAGACAAATGATAGTAAAAGCGCTGGATGCTTGGCGAAATATCCTGAGTACAGAGAATGTATTAACGGACACAGCAACCGTCTCTGCTGCCCAAACGGCAACATTTGCAACAAAGCAGCGTGTTCTTGCCTTGATTCGACCTGGTAATCGTGCAGAAGTTCAAGAATGCGTCAGAATTGCCAATGAATACCAAACGCCAATTTATCCGATTAGCTGTGGCAAGAATTGGGGACTAGGTTCACGGGTGCCTGTCCAAGATAATTGTGTAATTTTGGATTTGAGTCGGCTCAATCAAATTGTAGACTATAACGAGAAATTAGCTTATATCACCGTAGAACCTGGAGTGACGTTTCGCCAAGCGTATGATTACCTGCGCGAACAAAAATCGAACTTGTTTCTATCGGTAATCGGAGGTTCCCCTGATGCTAGTTTGATCGGAAATACTTTAGAGAGGGGAGATGGATTCGGTCCCCATGGAGACAGACTTGACCACGTTTGTGAACTTGAGGTGATTTTGCCAACCGGAGAATGCGTTCATAGTGGATTCGGACGTTTTGCAAATGCCAAAGCCGCAAAAATTAGCCGTTGGGGAGTTGGACCTTATTTTGATGGTATATTCACCCAGTCTAACCTTGGCATAGTCACCCGAATGACGATGTGGCTGATGCCAATTCCCAAGTACCCCCAGCTTTTTACCTGTACTATTATTGATGCTTCTCGTATTGATCAACTCATTGATGCCGTTCAATCTCTCGTGTTGCAAGGAACGATCAAGACTAATAGTTTCAGTCTTTGGAATTGCTACAAAATTCTAGCGGCTGAGGGGCGGTATCCTTGGAAAAAAATGTTAGGTCAAACGCCTCTATCGTTGAAGCAATTAAAAGGTGCTGAGCCTTGGTTTGGGAATGGAACCTTATACTCTGCCAGTCGAGAACAAGGTTTGGCAGAACGAAAGTTGATTGAGCAGGCATTAGAAGGTAAAGTCGATCAACTAATTTTTAGTGATGAAGATAGTGACGCTTTCAAGGAAAATACATTCATCGGTGTTCCCAGCGACGAAAATATTTCAAGTACTTACTGGAGAAAAAAAACGCCAATTTCTTCACCGATGAACCCAGATAGAGATGGGTGTGGTGTTATCTGGCTTTGTCCAGTTTTACCCTTTGATGGAGAGCAATTTTTACTGGCGATTAAAATCATTGAATCAATCTTTGATTCTTATCGTTTTGAACCGAATCTAGGACTAAGCTTTCCATCAGGACGAAGCATTCATGTATTTATAGCAATTATTTACGACAGAGACGTAGCGGGTGAAGATCAACGTGCCATGGAATGTCATGACAAAATTCTTCATAGTTTGATACAAGAGGGTTACATTCCTTACCGCTTAGGTATTCAATCTATGAACTCTTTGCCGCCCACACAAGACGACTATGGAAAATTAATCAGTACATTGAAACGGGGACTCGATCCAAATAATATACTGGCTCCTGGTCGATACGATTTTAGAAGTGAATGGTTTGACACAAATTATTAACTCTATGGGAAAACAATGAAAAAACATACCTTTGAAAAAGGTAATATCTTTAGGAACAATATCATTGTAAAATGACAGGATTCATTATTTAGTTAATTGCTATTAGCTATGACATCAACTATCGCAGGGCAAAATCCAAACAGAATTCAAAACATCGTTATCGTTGGCGGCGGCACATCTGGCTGGTTATCTGCTGCTTATCTCAGCAAGGCTTTAAATAAAAGTGGGGGTAATCCCTGTACCATTACTTTGATAGAATCATCAGATATTTGTACAGTTGGCGTTGGAGAAGCTACTCTGCCGACCCTTATTTATACATTATCAGATTTTTTGGGAATCCCCGAACCTGATTGGATGATCGAGTGTAACGCTACTTTTAAGCTGGGGATAAAATTTGTTAATTGGTCTGGTCAGCCAGATCAAAATGTATTTTGGCATCCCTTTGGTGGTGAAGATATATTTTGGGATCCTTTGCGTCAAGGCTCGTTAACTAAGGAATTAAGAATTCCCATATCTCATTATTGGCTCAAAAGGAAGTTACAGGGCAATCCTGAACCTTTTGACTACAGTTGTTTTGAATCTGTGCATTTGTGTGCGGCTAAAAAGTCTCCTAAAACTGACGGCAATCCTAAGTTACGGTCTATTGAATATGCCTATCATCTAGATGCCGGACTATTAGCTAATTATTTAAAACGAAAAGCCAAGTCTGAATCCGTTAAACACATTGTCGATAATGTGTTAGATGTTTCCTTAAATGAGAAAGGGTTTATCAGTCACTTAACAACTGAAAATAATGGTAATATTTACGGTGATTTATTTATAGATTGTTCTGGATTTAAAGGACTGCTAATTAATCAAGCACTACAGGAACCTTTTATCTCTTATTCCGACTCGCTATTTTGTGACAACGCCATTGCTATACCGATGGCATACGACGCTGAGGATGAATATGATACTCGCAATGGGGGAATCAACCCTTACACAACCGCAACTGCATTAAGTTCAGGATGGGCATGGAATACTCCTTTAGTGGGAAGAAGTGGCAATGGATATGTGTACTCAAGTGCCTTTATCTCGAAAGCAGACGCCGAGGCAGAATTTAGGCAACACTTAGGTGAAAAGTCGCTTCACCTAGAAGCCAAACATATAAAAATGAGGGTGGGACGAACCCGGAATGCTTGGGTGAAGAATTGTATTAGTATCGGGTTGAGCAGTGGATTTATTGAACCCTTGGAATCTACAGGAATATATTTAATTGAAGCTGGATTAGAGAATTTACTTCATAATTTTCCGGATCGGCTATTTCAACCAAACTGCATTGAAAATTATAATCGGATTATGAGAGAACAATATGAGGAAATACGCGATTTTATTGTGATGCACTATTGCTTAACTAAGAGAGAAGACACCCCTTTTTGGCAAGCTAATAAGTATCATCCGGCTATCCCAGAGTCATTAAAGGAAAAATTAAAACTATGGCAGCTTACATGGCCAGACAATCCGACTATTATCTGTAGACAGAAAATTGCAAAATTATTTCCTGACTACTCCTACACTTGTATTTTAGCTGGCATGGGTCATTTCCCCAAACATAGTTTGCCAATTTTAGACTATTACGATGACAATGAAGTGGAGCAAAATTTTTTAGCGTTAAAAAATTACGCAGATGCTTTAAAAAATGCTCTTCCCGCTCATCATGAATACATCAAACAGCTTCCTTCAAAAAGTTTTAAGTTCCAATGGAAACAGAGACTATCTTCGCCAGCACTGTAGATAGTAATGTGCATTATGATCTCCAAGATAGCTTAATACATTCGCCATAATTCCGCACAGAGACATAAATGGAAACAACTCTGACTAAATGTTATATACGAAAGCGCAACGTCTTTCCAATTGAGTACCTGAACGACTTGCGTTCGCAGATCATTTCTTCCCCTTATTTAGCAGCCAATCAACTCAGCAACAGCTTTTTAGGAACAAAGGGATTCTCGGTAATCTTTAAACGCTCAGGCATCAGTGAAGTTGAACGCAATTTACCGTTTTTTGAACCCTATTTGAAGGCTGCCCTAATGCAAGAATGTAATACCTTTTATCTCAATCCATTGGTACTAGAGGGCGGAACCTGTGTAGAGCCACACGTTGACTGTAGCATTTCCTTATATAGCAGGAAGTTAACAATTCCAAATCTTGTGAGTGTCCTCTACGTCCAAGTACCGCATGATCTACAAGGGGGAGAACTGCTGCTAGAAACTGGCGAAGACCAAGTCGTACAAATTCAGCCGCAAACCAACACCATGCTTTTCTTTCGCGGCAATTTAGAGCATTCAGTTAATCAGGTCAAAAGTTCACAGCCTCGAATCAGTGTAATTTGCGAACAGTACAATTTGAGTGAAACTCGACTCCAGCAGATTCCAGAGTTTGAGATTCAGTCTGAGGCTGATAAACGTTACAACTAAAATATTTCCATACTACGTCGGATAATCACGGTTTGTGCTACCTACCTAGCTTGGCACTACTTCAGGAAGTTTTATCTCACCATAATTGTTAAACTATATAAGAATGACATTTAGAGGGCAAGACTCTATGCTTAAGGACTCCCAGATTATTAGCATATCTCCTGAAGTTATGGGGGGGACTCCAGTTTTTGCCGGAACCAGGGTTCCTGTGCAGACATTTCTCGACTATCTCAAGGCAGGCGAATCCATTAACGATTTTTGGGATGGATTTCCAACCGTGACAAAAGCACAGGTTATTTCCTTTCTTGAAGAGGCTGGAAAGCAGCTTGTAGGATGCGTTAGCGATAGCGTAACGCATCATTATTCTCAATCAGCCCACGCACAAAATCGATTATAATTGCCTGAATACAATCGGTATCTTTCCATGACCAACTACCGGAGAAATAAGATTGAAGGCGGGACCTACTTTTTTACTCAGGTTACGCACCACAGACAACCTTGGCTGTGTCAGGATATTAGCCGTTTCTTACTTCGAGCCGCATTCCTCAAGGTGCGTCAAAAATACCCATTTCAGATTGATGCGATTGTTTTGTTACCTGAGCATATTCATTGCATCTGGACTTTACCAGCCAACGATAGTAACTATGCCACTCGTTGGCGGTTGATTAAAAGCTATGTCACCAAGCATGGGACTTCTCAGTTACGCGATCGCTAACGCATCCTACAAGATCATTTGTGAAGGTTAAACTTGACTCAGAAATACTAGGAGAGCGATCGCGTGGCTTCCATTACCATTGATCTTTCAGATAGCCAATTGCAAAAGTTACGAGATTTGGCAAGAGTGCATGGAATTGCGCTCGAAGTTCTATTGAAGGCAAGCTTAGAGGATTGGCTCAATTCTCAAAGGAGCGAGTTTGTTGATGCAGCCAATTATGTGCTGACCAAAAATGCTGAATTGTATCAGCACTTAGCATAATGCGTTTTCGTCCTAAACGCTTTAGCAAGGGTATGTCCTTTGCTAGATTAGCTTGCCCTTAATCCAAACCAAGCTCAATCATAAGTTGCTGGTGAGAAATATTCTGACTGGAGCGACTTTTCCGTTTTTGCTTTAATTTGCCATCAGGAATATCTTTCAGGGTTAGTGCTGGTAACTTTAACGCTTCCTGAAAAGATTGTATATCTTCTACTAACTCGTCAAAAGTGCGTCCTGAAGGTTCAACTGCCTTGGCGCTACAGGCTGTAATAGAACCATCTTCAGCGTAGAATACTTCGCGAATAATATAGTCACCATCCGCTTCTTGGAAAACCCGATAGTTCCAGGTTATCGTCATAATTCCTCCTTTTGTCCCCCGAAGAAAAAGTTATAGCAACCGCCATAGCGGTTAGGACACATCATTTATGTAGAGACGTTGCATGCAACGTCTCTACATATTAGTATTAGTTGAAGGTGTTATTGCTATCATTGAATTAGCTGGGAGGGTGGCAGATCAAGCATTCAACAGCGAACTGACGAGCAACCCCAAAGCCGCGATCGCATAAATTTAGTTAAGAACTATAACAATTTTTTTGTGAATCACATTAATTCTGATGACCTATGATTTTATCGGGTTATTTACCATCTAAATTCTTCGGCTTTTATTACCCATCAAAATTTGTTTAAGCCCCGATACTTATGTATTTTATCAAGATATTTACAGAATAGAATAAGCGTAGTAGGCTCAAGATTAACGTTTCGCCATAAGCGCAGTGGTAAACAAGTCTCTGCCCCCCGAACTCCTCCGTCAGCCTGACCTCCTAGACGTGAAGCGGTCAACACCTTCAGTTCCTGTATCAAAAACCATTCATTCCCAGTTATTTTGTCAAAATAGAGAACAACAAAATCACCCCCTAATTGAAATTGGTGATGGATTGTGGGACTGGAATTTGCAAACCAACACAATTTACTTTTCCCCTGCTTGGAAAGCCATGCTGGGCTACCAACAATCTGAAATCGGCGACAGTCCTATCGAGTGGTTACACCGCATACATCCTGATGACGTTGAAAAAGTAAGGGCAGAACTCACAGCGCATTTAGCCGAACGTACCCCCCAGTTCAAGAACGAACACCGGATGTTGCACAGAGATGGAAACTATCGCTGGATTCGCTCTCAGGGGCGTGTGGTTCGGGATTCTCAGGGCAAACTCTACCATATGGTGGGATTCCAGACTGACATCACCGCCTACAAAGAAGCTATAGCCGCTTTACACGACAGTGAAGCACAGTTTCGCACTGTTGCCGAAGCTCTCCCCTTGCCCGTCATCATTGCCAGTGCGCCACAGGGACTGATCCTTTATGTGAACCAGAGCTATGCCAAAACACCCTCCAATTCCCTGTTAGCGTTGTCTGCTGAGGAATTAATGGGTCGTAACGCGACCGACTTCCTTGACAATCCCGCTGACCAAAAAGTCTTACAGAATCTTTTCCGCCAAAATGGCTACATTCATCACTACGAACTGCAAGTCAAACGAGGAGACGGGAGATCCATTTGGATAGACTTGTCCATCCAAACCCTGTCAGATAACGACCAAAATCTTTTTCTTGCCTGTTTCTTCGACATCACCAAGCGTAAGCAGATAGAGGCAGAACTCAATCAGGCGCTGAATCTGTCAAACTTAGCCCAGGAGTTCACGACTGAGGACGAACATAACGAAGACTTACCCACTAAATCCCGACCTTCTTTGACTAAAGTCTTCAGTTTCATCGAAGCCAACCATCGAAATCCGATTAGTTTGCGAGACGTGGCTCAGGCGGTTGGTTACTCCGGTGCCTATTTGACCAATTTAGTACAGCAAGAAACCGGACGAACTGTTCTCCAGTGGATTACAGAATACCGAATGGCAGAGGCACGCCTGTTGCTACTTAAAACCCAAAAATCAGTCAATCAGATTGCTATAGAAGTGGGTTATCAGAGTACAGAGCATTTCATCCGTCAATTTAAAAAACTTCACAAAACAACCCCCAAAGCCTGGAGAAATGAGCATAAAATCAAGTAGGCGTGGACAATGATATTAGCGATGGTCTAACCATGATAGAGAATGATTTTGACAATTTCAAAGACTTGGAAGCTCAATTAATTGAAAGAGCGTGGCAGGATGAGGCGTTTCGACAAGCGCTGCTGTCCAATCCCAAGGCAGTTATTGAGGCAGAATTCGGAAAAAAACTTCCTGAAGACCTGCAAGTTACCGTACTTGAAGAAACCCCTAATCTTATTTATATAGTGTTACCCACTAATCCCGATGAATTGACCGACCAAGATTTATCGGATGAGGAGTTAGACTTAGTGGCTGGAGGCAGTATGTTCACCGTTATGGGACCGAATCGTTTGAGTTTGTGCATCATTTGTCCTGGAGACAAGAAACCGACATGACAGAACTAACACCCAAAACTCGCCAAGACTTAGCCGCCGAACTCATTGCCAAAGCTTGGGAAAATGAGTCTTTCCGGCAAGAGCTACTCAGCCACCCCAAAGACGCGATCGCGAAACTACTAGGAATTAATCTAGCAGAAAACTTAGACATCAGAGTAGTGCAAGAAACCCCCCAAAACCTGTACCTCGTTTTGCCAGTGAAGCCTGATAATACTTAATCTTTATAGGACTTACGCAAAGGATCTATATGTAGGGTGTGTTAGCGCAGCGTAACGCACCTTAATTAATATATATGGTGTGGCTGCGTAAGTCCTGTTTTAAAGGGGGGGAGGAAGTAGAGTTGTAGGTTGGGTAGAGCGTAAGCGTTACCCAACACCATCATTAAATCGTTGGGTTACTCTACCCTTCGGGTTCTCCTGCGAAGTACGAGAAGGCTTCGCCTACGTTCCAAGGGTCCAACCTACCAGGGTAACAGGCTCCCGTTAAATTCTCAAAGGCAAGGAAGTAGTTTTGATGGAAAGACAGGAATTGAGAACGAGAATACTCAAAGCTTATGGTGCCAATGACTCGGACACTGAAGAATTACTTGCGTATAACGAAAATGTTTTTAATACAGCAAATTTAGAACCATCTATAAGCTTTCCCATTGCACCTGAACCTCATGTTGCTACCTGGGAAAATTATCGAGCAGAAGCTACAGAAAGGGGAACCTTTGAAACCCTAAAAAAAAGACTGATACAGTTGCAGTTTCCGATCCAAGCAGGAATTAGCCAAACCGAGGCATATCGAGGGGCTACTCGCCGAGGTGTTCCCGTTGATAGTATGGCTGAAGCGACAGGTTTAGTCTTAACCCAACCGGAACGATTACAATTAATCATACATCAAAGTATAGCTGGAACTATACCCGTTCTGATTGCCGGAAATCGGGAAGATTTCGTGCTTTTGGTGCAAGCACTGACAACAAAAAATGAACCGAAACCCGTTCCTGCTTCTATGGGAGCTTGTATGGTGGCTGGGTTTAATAACTGGGACAGAATTCGCCAATATCGGCAAAAATGGGAAGCCAACCATCCTGATAACACCGACGAAGCCAGTTGGATGGCTGAGTTTAAACGGCTGATTCCCCAAAAAGAATTGTATCAGGATCGGTTTATGATTTTAAGCCAAGGACCATACAGCGATGTATCCGCTCAGGATATAGGAGTAAACGTAGCTGAGTGGCTAAGACTCTCCCTCGTCATTCGGCTGGAACATGAATGCACCCACTACTTCACGCGCCGTCTGTTTAACTCGATGCGAAACAACCCGCTCGACGAATTAATTGCCGATTATAGAGGAATTGTCGCCGCTATCGGTTACTATCGGGCTGATTGGTTTTTGCGCTTTATGGGGTTGGAGTCATTTCCCAACTACCGACAGGGAGGTAGGCTGCAAAACTATCGAGGTAGCCTCTCACCGGGAAGCTTCAAAATTTTGCAATCCTTAGTCGTTTCCGCCGCTAGAAACCTGGAAGCTTTCGAGCGTCAGCTTCTCAAACCTATCAATCCCGCCGCGATGCTAACTACTCTGTGTTGCCTAACCTTGGAAGAATTGGCTTCTGATGCCGTAGATACCTATCTTTCTGAGGGGTTAAATTTATAAAAAACGAAAGATACGTCAATTACAATCGGTAAATACGTCAATTATATAATGCCTAACCTGTTTTATGATTAAAGACACTTTAAGGCTTAATTCCTATGTAGCTGGATTTATTGCACTTAAATTCTTCTAAGACATTATGCTCACCTATCAAATTTAATTTGGGAAACAAAAATCAAAAACATTGGTTTTCTGAATCCTTTTGATGTACTCTTTTGATGGCACAGTTCACTCAGCACTTGGCAATCCCCTTCTGTCGAGAGAATGTACCAGAGGTAGCCGGTTCGTCTGGAACTTCCCCCATAACGCGCTATCTGTCCATCTTTAGCAAAATACAGGAAATTTAGATGATGGCACAATTATTACTGAGTGAACTGAGTAGTAGCGACATCGATTGGATGATTGCGACAGGTCAGCAACAAGAAGTTACACCCGGTAGTATAATTATTGAACCCGGTAAAACAATTGATAAATTGTACATCCTACTGGATGGCAGTTTAACAATGACGGTCTCCCAATCTCCAGGAGAAGGCAACCTCCTTGCCGGCGCCTTTGCTCTCTTAGAAGGGAACGAGGTTTCAGGACGAGAGGTTGCCAAATTATCGAGTGGCGAAATAGCTGGAGAGGAATTCTTACTGGAAACTCGCCCACCCATTACGACAATTCGGGCGTTTGAAAAATCTCTATTGTTGTCAATTTCTCACCAGCAACTATCGACAAAACTTACAGAAGATATAGAGTTTGCTGCCCATTTTTATCGCATTGTGGCGATTATGCTTTCAGACCGACTCCAGGACATCTCTAATCAGTTAGGTCATGGCAAGATTAGTCAGAGTCAGTCACTGAAGGAAGTTTTATTTGTGTTTGGGGAATTTAGCGATAGCGACCTAGATTGGATCATTGCCATGGGTCGCACTGAAGAAATTCCGGCTGGCAGGACACTCATCCAAGAAGGGAAACCTGTAGATGCGCTGTATATTATCTTAAACGGAAAAATGAAGGTTTCGGTGGCTGAAGGAGACAGTAATCCTCTCACCCTTGCCTTTGCCACTTTGGGGTTAAGGGAAACGACGCAAAGAGAGGTAGCCAGAGTATCGAAGGGGGAAATTGTCGGAGAAACAGCCGTTGTCGGGTCAGGAACAGCTCCCAATACGATCCAAGCCCTAGATAATTCCTTAGTGTTGTCAATTCCCCGACAGCAATTGAAGGTCAAACTCGAGCAGGATGTCAGGTTTGCGGCGCGATTTTATCGCGCGATCGCAGCCCTATTATCCGATAGATTGCGATCGCTGATTACTCGCATCGGTTATGGCAGACGCACCTACAGCACCGGTCAATTGCTTGATGAAAATATTGAATATGAAGATGAATTAGACATCAGTGTCATGGATCAGATGTCACTGGCGGGAAGCCGATTTAAATGGATGCTGAGTCGCATTAGAACGAGTTAAATACTCATGGAAAGTTTCCCTTTTCTGTTACCAATAATGAACGATTGATGCCAGTTCAATGAACACACAAATAGGCTTGATTCAATGGTAGACCAAAAAACTTTATTTAGGCAAGAATCATTAGAACGTTTATCGTCCCCAGAACGTCTAGACCAACTCATGAAAGTTGTCAGTCCCAAAGACTGGCTGCCTTTAGCAACACTGGGTTCTTTGGTCGGTATAGCCTTCATTTGGAGTATTGTGGGACGAATTCCGATCACAGCTAGCGGTCAGGGAGTACTCATCTATCCTCGCCAAGTTGTGGATGTGCAGTCCACTAGCTCTGGACAGATTAAAGAATTGAAAGTGAAAGTGGGAGATCGGGTCAATGCCGACGATGTAATTGCCACAGTTGAGCTACCTGAAATTCAAAAACAGTTGCAGCAACAAAAAGAAAAACTCAAAGAGTTACAACAGCAGAATCGGGGAGTTAACCAGCTTCAAAGTGAACGAACCCAACTGGAACTTAGAACCATTGAGCAGCAGCGCCAAAGCATCCAAGAACGCATTCGCAACATTGAGGCGCTAACTCCGATTCTCCAACAGAGAATTACCTCATCGATCCAGCAGCAACGCCAGAGTATCCTGGAACGCATCAATAACACTGAAGCGCTGACTCCTATCCTGCGGGATCAAGGTCGAGAAGCACTCAAAGCTGAACGGGAAGCGATTGAAAGTCAATTGGAAAATGCGGAAAAATCCCGTATTGCGCTGAATAGACGGTGGGAGGTTCGTGAAGGTTTATTTAACAGACTAGCCACGGATACCAAGGGAGATCCGATCTTAGATAAAGATGGAAATCCGATCAAGGGTTCAATCATTACAGAGGATGTGGTTCTGCAAGCGGAACAAGATTACCTGAACAACGAAGCCAACATCGGTAACTTAAAAGCTCGATTGAGAGAACTGGAAGCCAGACAAACTCAAGCGGAAAAGAACTTTCGAGATAACCTGAATAGTATCTCTGAACTTCAAGCCCAGCTAAAAGAACTTGACGGGCGGGAGGCTGAGGCACAAAAGAACTACCGAGACAACCTGAATGTCCTATCAGAACTCAGAGCCCAGCTAAGAGATTTGGACAGCAAAATACCCAACCTGAAACAGCAGAACCTGGAATCTTTAACGTCCAGGCAAAATCAAATTCAGGAAGTGAAGCGGGAAATCGCTAAGCTAGAACTGCAATTACAAAAAAACAGCGAGATTAGAAGTCCCTACACTGGACGTGTCTTAGAATTCACGGTTACAAATGGACAGGTTCTCAGTCCAGGTTCTCGTCTGGGATCTATAGAAGCACAGAGGCAATCTAAAGAGTTAGTGGCTGTCACATTCTTTGCCGTTCAGGATGGTAAGAAAATCGAACAGAGAATGAAAGATCTTAAAGCCAAGGGTAAAGCGGTTGAAGTTCAAGTTACACCGACGACAGTCAAGCGAGAACGTTTTGGCGGTATTAAGGGGACTGTAACCGATGTATCAGCGTTCCCGATTACCAAAGAGGGTGTAGCTCTGAGTGTGGGAAATGCACAAGTGGTGGAGAGTCTGGTGACCCAAGTCCCACAGCTAGAAGTAGTTGCCCAACTTAAGCCGGATTCCTCAACATTTAGCGGCTATACCTGGTCTTCTTCCAAAGGTCCGCCAATGAAAATGACATCTGGAACCACAACCACCGTTAGAGCCACCGTGGAAGAAGTCCCTCCGATCACGTTTGTCTTGCCGTTCTTGAGGTCGTTTTTTGGGTTGAGCTAATCCATTTAGTCCTTACGCAAAGCCTCTATGTGTAGGGTGTGTTAGCGCAGCGTAACGCACCGCAAGCAGTAACCAATGACCAATGATCAAACTAAAGCTACCACCATTATTTAAACGTAAAGCATCTAGCCGAGTCAAAACCCCAACCCTGCTGCAGATGGAGGCAGTGGAGTGTGGGGCAGCGGCTTTAGGGATTATGTTAGGTTACTATAGCAAGATTGTCCCCTTAGCCGAACTGCGACGGGAATGTGGCGTCTCTCGCGATGGTAGTAAGGCATCCAATATGTTGAAGGCTGCCAGAAATTACGGACTCAAAGCCAAAGGGTTTAAAAAGCAGCTAGATAGCCTTCTGGAGCTAACCCCCCCCTATATTGTGTTTTGGAACTTCAACCATTTTCTAGTGGTAGAGGGATTTGTCAAGGGGCGTGTTTACCTGAATGACCCTGGAACTGGACCGAGGAGCGTATCGTTTCAGGAGTTTGACGAAGCCTACACCGGAGTCGTGCTGGTGATGGAACCAGACGAGGGCTTTCAAAAAGGAGGTCGTAAACCGAGTATTGTCAATGCCCTGCGCGATCGCTTAGTTGGCTCTATTCCAGTATTGACCTACTGTGTCATCGCTGGATTCCTACTGGTGCTGCCTCAGCTCGCCATTCCTATATTCAGCAAAATATTCGTGGATCAAATCTTAGTGCAAGGGATGTCAGATTGGCTACGACCCCTACTACTGGGAATGGGACTCACCGCCTTACTGCGAGGACTCTTGGAGTGGCTGCAGCTGCAATTTTTGCGACGGATGAAAATCAAACTGGGCGTGGAAATGTCCGGCAAATTCCTGTGGCATATTCTCCACTTACCCGTAAGTTTTTACGCTCAACGATTTGCTGGGGAAATTAGCGATCGCGTCAGTCTCAATGACGAAGTTGCCGATGTCATTTCTGGACGGCTGACTGCCACAATCATTGATCTGGTGATGGCGGTCATTTATGTCTTAGTCATGTTCTTCTATAACATCCCACTCACCCTGATTGGGGTGATGTTTGCTGCGATCAATATCTTCACATTGCAGTTAGTATCCCGCCAACGCAAAGATGCCAATATGCAACTCACCCAAGCCCATGGCAAAGTCGCCGGGGTTTCTATTTCTGGACTCCAGAGCATGGAAACGCTCAAAGCCTCTGGTTTAGAGTCAGATTTCTTTTCCAAGTGGGCGGGTTATTACGCCCAAGCGATTAACGTGCAAAAAGATTTGGGTGTTACTAACCAAACCCTAGGAGTACTGCCGTCATTTCTCAGTGCTGTCGCCGATGTGATGATTTTGCTAGTCGGCGGTTTGCAAGTTATCGAGGGAAATCTCAGCATCGGGGATTTAGTCGCCTTCCAAAGCTTATTACAAAGTTTCTTAGATCCCGTTAACAATCTCGTCAACTTTGGCAGTACCCTCCAAGCACTTGAAGGTGACTTGAACCGTTTGGATGATGTCTTGCAAAACCCGACGGAAGAGAGGGGGAGATGGGGAGACGAGGGACAAGTCGGTCAAGACAGCGATGGTTATGCTCACCCTGACTCTGCCTCTAGAGCCCCTCTACTTGCTTCGCCTCGTTTGGAAGGATATGTCGAGTTAAAAGATATTACCTTTGGATACAGTCGTGTAGCTGAACCCTTAATTCAAAACTTTAATCTCTCACTGCAACCGGGGCAGCGAGTCGCCCTAGTCGGTGGCAGCGGTTCTGGTAAATCGACCCTTGCCAAATTAGTCTGTGGACTCTACGAACCTTGGCAGGGTGAAATCTACTTTGATGGTCAACCCAGAACCCAAATTCCCCGCCATATCCTGACTAATTCAGTCGCCATGGTTGAGCAGGATATCTTTCTGTTTGCCGGAAAGATTCGGGACAATTTAACCTTATGGGATAGTACAATTCCGACCAGCAAAATTATCCAAGCTTGCGAAGATGCGGCAATTGACGATGTTATTTTTTCCATCTCCGGAGGCTTAGAGGCACAATTAGCAGAAGGCGCGACGAACTTAAGTGGAGGGCAGCGACAACGTCTGGAAATTGCTAGAGCATTAGTGAACAACCCCTCAATCTTAGTGATGGATGAAGCCACCAGTGCTCTAGATACAGAGTCCGAAGAAATTATCGATCAAAACCTGCGTCGTCGGGGATGTAGCTGTATTATCGTCGCCCACCGACTGAGCACTATACGAGATTGTGATGAAATCGTCGTCTTCGAGCAGGGAAAGGTGGTGCAGCGGGGAACTCACGAAACCCTGTCCCAGCAACCTGGGGTGTACGCCCGCTTACAAGAAAGCGAGGGGGAGCGGGGGGAGCGGGGGGAGCAGGGGGAGCTGGGGTTGTAGAGACGTAAGGCGTGGAACGTCTGGAGAGCAGAAATTAAATTTTCGCTTCTGGCTGCGAACAGTATTGGAAGGATAATTAGTTATCATGCAAGCGACAGAAAATACCAAGAGTGCGCCGGAACAGCTACATCGATTGAAGCGTAACCAAACCTTGCTATTGGATGACCCACAGACAGTTTGGATCATCGAATCGGGAGCGATCGCACTTTTTGCCGTTACTCTTAAACAGAACCATAGTCTCACGTCACGTCGCTATCTGTTCACGGCTAAACCCACAGAAGCGGTTTTTGGTGTCCGTGTAGATTTGGATCGGACAGGGGGAGCCTCAGATCAGCAACGCTGCCTCCTCGCTGTAGCTGTGGAAGAGACGGTATTACGCCACGTTTCTCCAGCTCACCTTGAGCAACAATTCGCTGATTGCCCGTCTGAAATCGGACGGCTGGTAGAGGGGTGGATTCATCGATTAGGTCGCTGGTTATCCCATGGTTCCCCCCCAGTGATTTCCTTGGAAACGGAGGGAATTCAACACTTAACCCTGAGTAAGGGACAAAAGCTCAAGCCAAAGCGGGATACTTTTATTTGGGTTCGAGTGATCGCCGGAGAAGTGAGTTTGATCGGCAATCCACAACTCGACCTGTCTAGCCATTCTCAATCGTTATGGTTACCGTTGAGTGACACCGTATGGCTAGAGGCAACAGACACAGCTGAACTAGACACGGTGAACCTTGACTATATCCGAGATTTAGATACTCTGCTCTTAAGTCTGAATCATCTTCATGACTATTTTTTCCGCTACATTCAACTAGTCCTTGAGCAGGAAATGCGGGAAGAATTACAGCGGTTTCGGATGAGGGAACGCCTCAATCGAAAGATGTTACGGGATGCTAATCGGGAATTAGCCTCTGTACTCAAACCCCAGGAGATAAGTTCTATTGCGGGAGGAACGGAGTTGCTTGTGGCAGTCGGTGCCGTTGGTCGTGCCTTGGGTGTTACGATTAATCCTCCGCGTCCGTCGGAAGATTTGCAACGAGTTAACGAGCTAGAAGCCATCGCTCGTGCGTCCCAAATCCGGATGCGGCAGGTGCTGCTCGTAGACCATTGGTGGACAGACGATAGTGGTCCCCTGCTTGCCTACACCCTTGGAGATAAGCACCCCGTCGCCTTGCTCAGAGCCAAGAATGGCTACGAATTGTTTAACCCCCAAGACAGGGTGCGGACTGCCATTGATGCCGAGGTGGCGGCAACCCTAGACCCCGTTGCCTATATGTTTTATCGCCCCCTCCCTGCCAAACCGCTTAAAAGTCTAGACATTGCCAAATTCGGATTTAAAGGGATAACTAAAGATTTACTGATAATTTTGTTGGTGGGGATGGCCTCTACCCTACTGGGAATGATTACGCCTTGGGCGACTGGAATCATGATCGAAGAGGCTATCCCTAATGCTCAGATTGGTTTATTGGGACAAATCTGTTTGGCACCCTTAGCCGCTGCCTTTGGTGCAGCCGCGTTTGAGTTGGCTAGAGGCTTTGCGATGATGAGAATGGAAACGATCGCAGATGCTTCTACTCAATCAGCTGTATGGGATCGTCTGCTCAAACTCAGCGTGCCTTTCTTTCGCCAATATTCCATCGGCGATCTAGAATCCCGTGTCTCTGCGATCGGTGAAATTCGCAGCAAGCTTAGCGGCACTACCCTGCGAACTATTTTTACCAGTTTCTTTTCTTTATTTAACTTGGGGCTGTTGTTTTACTATAGTGCCACATTGGCTTGGCTGGCTCTGGGTGTGGCTATTGTTGCTATTGCCTTCACGACTATTTTCGGTATTTTAACTCTGCGTCAATCACGTCCCTTGCAAGAACTGAAAGCAGATATATTTGGCATCATGGTGCAGCTGATTGGCGGGGTGGCTAAACTCAAAGTCGCTGGTGCCGAGGAACGGGCTTTCGCTTACTGGAGTAAACAGTACAGCAAACAACAAAAACTGGTGCTAATTAACCAGCAACTTGAAGATATTGTGCAACTGTTCAATACATTGCTGCCGACTATCAGTTCGGCTGTATTGTTCTGGCTGGTTGTCACCTTGAATAGCAAAGCTCAGGCTTCTGGAGGAACGGTGCTATCGATCGGGAGTTTCCTGGCATTCAATTTAGCCTTTGGCACTTTTATTAACGGGGCTGGTGATTTGAGTAATACCCTGATTGATGTTTTGGATGTGGTGACGCTGTGGAAGCGGGCGGAGCCAATTCTGAAAGCGACGCCTGAACTTAATCCCAATTCAGCCGATCCGGGCAGACTTTCGGGCAAACTGGCACTAGAGCGGGTTACGTTTCGCTACCGAGATGATGGACCCCTGATTTTGCAGGATGTTAGTCTCTATGCCAACCCAGGAGAATTTATTGCCTTCGTTGGACCTTCTGGAAGTGGCAAATCGACGGTGTTGAGGATGCTGCTGGGGTTTGAAACTCCTGTGTCGGGAACGGTTTCTTATGATGGTCAGGATTTGGCAGGGCTGGATATTTATGCCGTGCGCCGCCAGCTTGGGGTGGTGATGCAAAATGGTCGGATTATGTCAGCCTCTATGTTTGAGAATATCTCCGCAGGTGCCTTGATTACGATGGATGAGGCTTGGGAAGCCGCTCGGATGGCTGGGTTAGCAGAGGATATTGAATCTATGCCGATGGGAATGCACACGGTGATTAGTGAGGGGGGTAGTAATATTTCCGGGGGACAACGACAGCGGCTTTTGATTGCGCGATCGCTCGTGTTAAAGCCTTCAATTTTACTCTTTGATGAGGCGACTAGCGCTTTGGATAATCGCACTCAGGCGATCGTGAGTGAAAGTCTGGATAAGTTGCAGGTGACACGAGTGGTGATTGCTCACCGACTGAGTACAATTCGCAATGCTAACCGAATTTATGTGATTGAGTCTGGGCAGGTTGTGCAGGTGGGAAATTATGATGACTTGGCTAATCAGGAGGGGCTGTTTGCCCGATTAATTGCGCGGCAAGTTTAAGCTGAAGTTCCCCCCGTGCCGATTGGTAGGGGACACCTCGGCTTCGCTCGGTGTGTCAGATGGGGGAGAGTTTGATTGAACAGACCCTACCTAAATCAAGATACCATCTAGGGACTGCGCTCAACTTTTGTTCAAGAAGAAGCCGTTAAGAGATGAATCAAACCATCAACCAGGTGTTATTCGACATTAATACGGGAATCGTGAGGTCTACCGTAAGCAACCCCGGTCTCGCATACACGGGGCTTTAGCTAAGAAATTAGCCAAAGCCGTGCTTACCCGCCTAAGTCTTAACTGACTACGTTATCGGCAAGTGTTCAAGAACCTACCAGTGGATGCTCCTGCTAGTCCACTGCTCTAGAACCGAAAAGTTAAACAGTTTTAAGGTCACTGAAACAGTGCTTTTTGGATAGTTACCGACCGATAACATTGGCAAAGCTAACGTTACTGAAAAGGATAGACACAACAATGTCTAAACAACCCAATTACGTTTTTGTTCTTGATACAAACCGCAAGCCTTTGACCCCTTGCAAACCATCAGTAGCACGGAAGTTACTGATGGCTAGCAAAGCCAAAGTCTTTAAGTTGTATCCATTTACAATCATTTTGAATAAGGAACAAAAGATATTGAGCTGTTCTTAAGGAAAAAGCCTGATGTTTTAAAAAGAGTTATCGCTCAAGCTAAAAGACCTTTAAAAGATGCTGCTGCTGTTAATTCGACCCGTTGGGCTTTATTCAATAAATACTGTCAACAAATTCGTCAAAAGGATGGTTACAATTATGGTTTTTGAATATTGGAGGCGGTTAAAACCGCTACCGTGCGTTCCTCCCTGGTCTGAAGCTTGCCCGATAAGCGAAGCGAAGGGACACAGGGTTTCCCGCAACGGAGGTGTTTTGATGAAGTCTAATCAAGGGTTGAGCTATATCTGTTGCCGTTTCAGTTCCTTAACGGTGGCTTTAGCTTTCGCTTTCGCTACATCGGCAGCCAACGCCCAGATTACACCCGCCAATGATGGTACAGGAACTCAGGTAACTCAAACCGGAACTCAATGGGATATTGACGGCGGTTCTCTATCCGCAGATGGGGCGAATTTATTTCAGAGTTTCCAAGAGTTTGGCTTGGATGCTGGAGATGTGGCTAATTTTCTGTCTACACCCGCAATTCAAAATATTTTAGGGCGAGTAGTAGGTGGGAATGCTTCCTTAATTGATGGATTGATTCAAGTCACCGGGGGAAATGCCAACTTATTCCTAATCAATCCTGCCGGGATTGTGTTTGGGAATAATGCCCAGTTAAATGTGATGGGGGATTTTACGGCAACGACGGCTACGGGAATTGGCTTTGGGGAGAACCTTTGGTTTAATGCCTTTGGTGAAAATAACTACGAAACCTTAATTGGAACTCCCAATCAGTTTGCCTTTGACTCCTCACAACCGGGAAGTCTAGTTAATGCAGGGGATTTAGCCGTAACTGAGGGGCAGAATTTAACCCTACTTGGGGGAATCGTGGTGAATACCGGAGCCATCACTGCACCGGGAGGAACAATTACCATTGCGGCTGTACCGGGGGAGAATTTAGTCCGGATTAGTCAACCGGGAAACCTGTTAAGTTTAGAGATAGAAACGCGACAGGATAGTACAGGGCAGATTTTACCCGTGAGCCCTTTAGATTTAGCCGCCTTGCTGACAGGAGACGACAGCGAAACAGTGGAAACTGGGTTGACTGTAACACCAACCCAACAGGTGCAGTTAGCTGAATCTGAAATAACCATACCCCAGGAAGCCGGAACAGCGATTATATCTGGCAGTCTGGATGTGTCAGATGTCGGAAATTCAGACAATACATCCTCACCTGTGATGGGGGGAACTGTGAATGTATTGGGTAATAACGTCGGACTCTTTGCAGCCACTATCAACGCTTCCGGTAGAAAAGGTGGCGGCATCATTCATATTGGTGGAGACTATCAAGGACAAAATACCCTACCCCGTGCCAGACAAACCCTGGTTAGTGCTGATTCAACCCTTACGGCTGATGGTGTTTCCTCAGAGTCAGGCATAACAGCCGATGGGGGAGAAGTGGTACTCTGGTCCGATGAACTCACCCGCTTCTACGGTACCATCAGCGCTCGTGGGGGAAATAATGGGGGAAATGGGGGATTAGTGGAAGTGTCGGGGAAAGAATTGCTAGTTTTTACGGGGTTTGTCGATGCGGGAGCATCTTTGGGGGAAGCGGGGACATTGCTACTCGACCCGAAAACCATTACGATAAGAGACCCGAATACTCCCTTGGCCACCTTTCTCAATCCCCAACCTGTACAAGATGGCTATTTCGGCAACTCAGTAGCAGCAGTGGGCAGCGACATCCTGATTGGCGCTTCTCAGAACACCTCCGGGGGAGTCTCTCAAGCCGGGCAAGCCTTTTTATTTAACCCAACCGGAACCCTGCAGCACACCTTCGACAATCCCCAACCTGTACAAAATGGCAACTTCGGCATCTCAGTCGCGGCAGTGGGCAGCGACATCCTGATTGGCGC
>NZ_JAVKBY010000228.1:0-18144 GCF_040222985.1 Coleofasciculus sp. F4-SAH-05 | reverse complement strand
AACGCATCTACTGGGTAAAAATCTTAGTGCGTTTATAAGACTTTTAGTCTTATCTCCTTAGCAGAAATGGCTTGGAGGGGTATAAAGGCAAAAGTTCCTGATACCCACCGAGAACAGCGGTTCCCAGTGGTAACAGCAGGGAAAGAATCCCTAACTAGATTACTTGTAATTAGTTAGGGTCTGTTCAAACGAGGGCGACTTCCCTTATCTGCCGACAATTGTTTGTGGTCAGAGATAATTTCCTTTAGCCAAACTGTTTGGTCTGAACGGGCAGATTGATTATCAGTGAATTCATCAGTAACACACTCATGATTGATGAAAAATTTAGAATAGCAATAAGGATGGATATTACCACAAAACCGCTGAACCCAGATCAGCAAATTAATCACGGGTGTAACTTAAAATGGAAACCTACCGATCAAACAGACTATTGGTTGGCAACAACGGCGCTAATGAGGCGTAAGATCGGTGGCAAGCCAAGTTTGGTTTGTAAGTAAGACCCTTTGACGAAATCAATTGGTTCACTGTTTTGCCAACGGGCATTCTGACAAAAGTAATTAACCCAAAACCCGCTAAGGGAAGACTAGAGCGGCTTGTCAGGATTACCTGTCAAGCGAGTCAAGGTGAGTTGTCTACTTATTGTACTCCCTTGATGCCAACGCTTTCCGGTTAGCAATGTAGATATTGGTTTTCTGTCCTTTTTTCCAAAATTCAATCACACCATTGGAAAAAAATCGTCAATCAGGATAAACCCTGATGACTTACTTGGTTGAAAGTAATTGAATCAACCAAGACTCCTGTGTTTTGGGTCAATTTGAGAGAAGCCTTAAACAGAATAGTGCTGAATTAAGTGTTTGTAGGTAAGCCTGTGAGCGCTCTACTATCGCTTTGTGCTTACTCCCTTAAATCAGTGCCACTTAATGCTTGTCTACGCGCCTTATCTAGTATGATTTGCCAAATCTTACAACAGTGTTTACCCCGGCATCGGCTTAATTTTCGCTGCCAATAATTTCAGAATGCTACAACACCCTTTCATCTCATAAGTACAAGAGAAACTAATCTACAATGACACCACAAACAACCTTTCCTCAAGCCGGATTAACGGAGACAATCCGGGAAGATGTAATTGACTCATTACCAAGCAGAGACACCAACAATATTGGAGTCGAACATGGAGCTAAGTATCGCACCTCGGAGTGGTACACCGGCTCTGGAGAAATCGTTCCGGGGAATGATAGTCGCTCGTTTGAAGTCACGGCAACCTTTACCCTAAAAGCTCAAGTCAAACTCATTCAGGGCATTTTCGACCCCTCTAACCCAACCCTAGCTGAAATCTATAATAGTCGGGGTCGCTGTGTCGCCATCATTGACCAAACGGTAGATAATTTGTACGGGGAATCGGTGCGTCAGTATTTTGACACCCACGAAATCCCCCTGCAGATGAATGTTTGTCGCGCTTGGGAAGCCGATAAAACCCCGGAAACGGTTCATCGCCTGCTGGAATTCTTAGGAAAAGACGGCTGTGATGTCTCTCGCAACGAACCTGTATTGGTGATTGGTGGGGGGGTTCTCAGTGATGTGGCTGGATTAGCCTGTGCCTTACAACACCGCCGCACACCTTATATTATGGTGGGTACGACTGTTGTAGCGGCGATTGATGCCGGTCCGAGTCCGCGTACCTGTACCAATGGCAAACAATTTAAGAATAGTATCGGGGCGTATCATCCACCCGTACTAACCTTAGTCGATCGCACTTTTTTCCGCACCCTCGCCAAGGGTCATATCCGGAATGGGATGGCGGAAATTATTAAGATGGCGGTGACGGATGACAAAGTTTTGTTTGAACTGCTGGAAGACTATGGTCCGCGCTTAGTTGAAACTCACTTCGCGACGTTAGGAGATGATCAGGAGTTAGCTAAGGTTGCAGATGAGGTGATTTATCGGGCATTGTTCTCGTATATGAAATATGAGGGGACAAATATGTTCGAGACGTATCAGGATCGACCCCATGCTTATGGTCACACCTGGAGTCCCCGTTATGAACCCGCCGCCAAGTTAATGCATGGTCATGCGGTAGCGGTAGGAATGGCGTATGGCGCCAGTTTAGCGACGAAATTAGGTTGGTTGCAACCCACAGAACGCGATCGCATTATCGCACTGATTCGTTCTCTGGGGTTAACCGCCTATCACCCTATCTTAGAAGACATTGATTTGATGATTGCGGGTCAGCAAAATATGCGGCGCAAGCGGGGAGAGGGCGGACTGTGGGCACCTCTACCCTGTGGTATCGGTGCTTGTGATTATGCCAAAGAAGTCCCCCCAGATGTACTGGAAGCGGCGGTAGCGGATCATAAAGCCGTTTGTGCAACCTTACCCGATGGTGGTGCTGGTGTCGAGATGTATCTCAAGGATTTGGGTTTGGAATAATTCTATCTACCCCCCCATGTAGAGACGCGCCATGGCGCGTCTCTACAATGCAACGTCTGGTACAAATTGCCACACCATTAAGGAAACAAATCATGCAAACTGTAACAAAAGAAGCGATCGCGCGTCCGGTTACTCCCCTGGGAATTCTCGTCGAACACCTTGAGCAAACCCTGGAATTAGTAGACGCCGCGCAACATCCGCAACTGGCGAGTTCTCTGCAAAAAGCCTATCAACTCGCGGCTAAACTTGAACCCTACCTGAATCAAAATACAACTCCAGATTCTCCCGCCTTAACCGCCTTAGTTGAGAAAACTTGCACCGAAGACTGGAGTAGACTCTTCTGTGATGGCGAGACAGTGCGCCAGTTAGAACAGGAGATGTTATCTGGACATATTGAGGGACAAACCTTGAAGATGTTTGTCAAGATGACTGGGGCGAAACGGGTTCTGGAAATTGGTATGTTCACAGGCTATTCTGCTTTAGCCATGGCGGAAGGATTACCCGAAGATGGATCAGTTATTGCTTGTGAGGTGGATGAGTATGTGGCAAGTTTTGCCCAAACCTGTTTTCAAGCTTCACCTCATGGTGACAAAATTACCGTAAAAGTCGCCCCAGCCTTGGAGACACTGCGTCAATTAGCGAAAGCGGGTGAGTCGTTTGACTTGGTATTTATTGATGCAGATAAGCAGGAGTATGTGGATTATTATCATACGCTCCTAGACACCCAATTATTAGCACCAGACGGGTTAATTTGTGTCGATAATACCTTATTCCAGGGACAGGTTTATTTAGCAGAAGAAGAACGAACCCCTAATGGAGACGCGATCGCCAAATTTAATCAGGTGGTTACCGATGATTCTAGGGTGGAACAGGTTGTCTTACCCTTGCGTGACGGTTTGACCCTAATTCGGCGGGTTTAAACGGACATCTGTAGGGGCGGGTTTCACTATTATCGTTGGAAATGGTGCGTTACGCTTCGCTAACGCACCCTACACCCGCCCCGACTTAATCCTCAATTTCCTGATTAAATGGGGTTTGGTGACCAAACCCCTACTCTTGACAAATGACTAACTCACTTATTCTCGCTGTACTGCAAAACCTGGGGACATTAACCTTACTCGCGATCGCGTTTCCATTCAATTTAACCGTTGTCCTCGTGGCGCTAGTGTGGGATGCTCTCTCCCGCCCCTTCCAGAAACCCAAAGTCGCTAACCCCCATCCGAAAACGATTATGCTCACTGGGGGAAAAATGACCAAATCGCTGCAACTGGCGCGGTCATTTTACGCCGATGGACATAGGGTTATTTTAGTGGAAACTCATAAATATTGGTTGGTGGGACATCGATTTTCCCGGGCGGTTGATCGGTTTTATACGGTTCCCGCCCCCAACAAAGATCCCGATGGCTACATGGAAGGGCTACTCGCGATCGCGAAACAGGAAAATGTGGATGTTTATGTTCCCGTCTGTAGTCCCGTCGCCAGTTATTATGATTCTCTAGCCAAGCCTGTATTATCGGGGTGTTGTGAAGTATTCCACTTTGCTCCAGATGTCACCCAAATGCTGGATGATAAGTTTGCCTTTGCCCAAAAAGCACGAGAATTTGGCTTATCTGTACCCAAATCCTTTAAAATTACTGATCCGCAACAGGTGATTGATTTTGACTTTTCCCAAGAGAAACGCAAATATATCCTGAAAAGCATTCCCTACGACTCGGTGCGGCGCTTAAACTTAACTAAACTTCCCTGCGATACTCCAGCAGAAACTGCCGCATTTGTCAAGAGTTTACCCATTAGTGAGGAGAAACCCTGGATTATGCAGGAGTTTATTCCAGGTAAGGAATACTGTACACATAGTACGGTACGGAATGGGGAATTGCGACTGCACTGCTGCTGTGAATCGTCGGCGTTTCAAGTGAATTATGAAAACGTGGATCAATCAGATATTTTACAGTGGGTGAGTCGATTTGTTCATGGATTAAATTTGACGGGACAAGCCTCCTTTGATTTTATCAAGGCAGAGGATGGAACAGTTTACGCGATCGAGTGTAATCCGCGCACGCATTCGGCGATTACCATGTTTTATAACCATCCCGGCGTGGCGGAAGCCTATTTGGGTGAAACACCTTTCCCTGAACCCTTGCAGCCATTGCCGCAGAGTAAGCCAACCTATTGGTTATATCACGAAATTTGGCGGTTAAATGAGATTCGCTCGTTTGGGGATATCCGGCGCTGGCTTCAGACAGTGTTTGGCGGGAAAGATGCCATTTTTCAAGTCAATGATCCACTACCGTTTTTGATAGTACACCATTGGCAAATTACTTTATTGTTGCTAGATAATTTGCGCCGGATGCAGGGCTGGATTAGGATTGATTTTAATATCGGTAAGTTAGTGGAATTGGGGGGAGATTGAAAAGCTGGGGGAGCTGGGGGAGACTTCGGCGTGAGCGCTCAGTCGAACGCTGGGGAAGCTGGGGGAGCTGGGGGAGCTGATGATGCCATAGTGGTAGGTGGCAGTATAGCCGATAGTTCAATCGCTTACCATCTGGTGTGCCAAGGTGTTAAAACCCTAAAGAACTCGAAACCGATATTATGCATTTAAATGTTGAGCGATTTAACTCATAATTTATTAATAATTCAGTAATGATTACAGCTACTTTTATCGTATTTCTTTTGTTGTTTACTGGCGTCGGCATTTATTCGGCAACCCAAAAGCAAAATACGACAACTGATTACCTCCTTGCCAGCCGTAATGTTAATCCCTGGCTAACTGCCTTTTCAGCGATGGCGACGGGTCAAAGTGGCTTTCTATTTATCGGTCAAGTTGGCTTTGCTTATCAGATTGGAATATCGGCAATTTGGCTAACCATTGGCTGGGCGATAGGAGATTATATCGCTTGGGGATTAGTGTTTAAACGATTAAGACAGGTTTCTGAAGAAATTTCTGCCGATACGGTGTCTAGTTTCCTGGGTCAAGAAACCAAAGAAATTCGCTGGATTACTACAATTTCGGCTTTAATTACCATCGCGTTTCTGGGTTCTTATGCAGCGGCGCAACTGGTTGCAGGAGGCAAAGCACTCCATGCGTTGTTTAATTGGAACTATTCCGTCGGTGTGATTGTGGGCGCGATTGTCGTGGTGATTTACTGTTTTTCTGGGGGGATTCGGGCTTCAATTTGGACGGATACAGTGCAAGCCACGATTATGATTGGTTCCTTGGTGCTACTATTTGTGGTGGCGATTGCCAATTGTGGCGGATTAAGTGGATTCTGGACACAGCTTGCCGCCATTGACCCAGGATTGGTAAATTTAAGTCCACAGGATCTGGAGTGGGGACTTTTACCCTTTTTAATTGGCTGGATTGTCGCTGGATTTGGTGTGGTGGGTCAACCCCACATTTTAGTTCGGGCAATGGCAATTAATTCAGCCAATAAAATTGGGTTTGCCCGGAATATTCAAGTGATTTTTGGTTTAGTGAACTCCTTTGCCGCGATGGGTGTGGGGATGGCGGCGCGAGTGCTTTTGCCAAATTTATTAACCAATGGTGATCCAGAATTGGCACTGCCCTATTTAGCCCTAGAATTATTGCCCGCCATCTTAGTTGGACTGATGCTATCTGGGCTCTTTGCGGCTACAATATCGACGGCTGATTCCCAGATTTTATCCTGTTCAGCGGCGTTAACTCAAGACCTGTTTCCGGGATTGGCGCATTCGTATAAGTATGCCAAGTTAGGGACGTTAACAGTAACGTTAATTATCTTAAGTATTGCTTTAAGTGGGGACAACAATGTCTTTGCCTTGATTACGTTCTCTTGGTCAATTCTAGCCTCAGGTTTGGGACCACTGCTGATAGTACGGGCTTGGCAAAAGTCGGTAACCACGCCAGCCGCGATCGCGATGATGGTAGGGGGGATTGCCGCGGCGTTGTTCTGGAAGATGGGACTGGATTTATCGGGTATAATTTACGAGGTGCTTCCGGGTATGGCGGCGGGGAGTCTGATTTATTTAGGATCTCAGTTTTTTATTGCCCAAGAAAGTAGTTAACTATTGTCAAAATAACGTTAAACAATCGTTTTTTAGTCTTTGTTCTTTTTGGTTAATCTAAAAAAATGACTCAATTACTTAGCAAGACTCAATCCTTTCCCCTATCCCCCATTCAACAGACGCATTGGTTTCTTTATCAGTTAGCCTCTCAGGGACTTGATGATAAACGTTCCATCGCTTTACGGATTCAATCTCCGGTCGATTTAGACGCCATAGTTAGGGCATTTCAACAATTAATTGACCGTCATCCCAGCCTACGGAGTACATTCTGCGATCGCGCGGGTCAATTGACGCAGGAAATCCGCGATACAGGCAAGGTTGATTTTGACGCGATCGATGTCTCTAACCAAAGTGAACAGCAGTTGAATACAACTCTGGTACAGATAGCAACTGTTCCCTTTAAATTAGAACAGGAATCAGGATTACGGGTTAGACTATTGAGTCGTTCTAAAACCGACCATATTCTGTTAATCACGGTTCATAAAATAGCCAGTGACGAAGAATCTTTACTTATATTAATCGATGAAATTTTAACCATTTATAACGATTCCATTCAGTTTAAAGGAGAGAATTCAAAGCCTCTCTCCTTGCAGGAGAGAGGTTTGGAGAGAGGTTCTCCCGATCCCGTGAAAAGTAAACTGAATCAGTCTGATCAAAACTGGGTGCAGCTAACAACCCATTGGTTAACTCCTTCCCAATCCGAACACCTTAAAACCTATTGGCACAACAAACTAGCCGGAGAATTGCCTGTATTAGACTTACCAGGAAGTGCAACTCGTCCCCCCTTACGCACCTATAACGGTTCCGCATCTCAATTAAAACTTGATCGGAACATAACCCAAAACCTCAACCAACTAGCACAGCAATCCGGTGCCTCCCTGGATACACTTCTTCTGGCAGCCTTTAAAGTATTACTGTACCGCTATACCGGCGAATCGGATATTTTAGTCGGGATGTTGAATAGTCCCCGAAATCAACCAGAATTTACCAGAACTATTGGTGATTTCAGTAACATCGTGGTGACTAGAGATGAGATTACTGGCAATCAAACCTTCACCGACGTTCTCCGACAAGTAAATCAGACGGTGACTGAAACCAAAGATTATCAAGACTATCCCTTCCCCCAATTAGTCAAAGAATTACCATCTGCCTCGAACTTGAGTCATTCCCCAATTTGCCAAGCCTCATTTACCTTCCAGAATTGGCAGTCATTGCCAACAACTTCTCAACTCTTTGAGGCAACAGCGAATAATCAGTTAACTCGATGCGGTACACTGGAAGTCGGCTATTTTCAACTCCACCAGCACAGTGTCGAATTTGACATCAGCCTAGAGATTATTCAATTAACCGATTCCTTGCTGGTTTCGCTGCAATACAACAGCGATTTATTCGACACTGATACAATATCCCAGATTATCCAGCATTACCAAAATTTACTAACGGCAATTATCACCACCCCCAATCAACCCGTGGGTTCGTTACCTGTACTGAGTAAAACTGAACAACAGTATATTTTACAGGATTGGAATGCCACCCAAACCGACTATAATTTATCTCGCTGTCTGCACCACTTAATTGAAGCCCAAGTCGAGAAAACGCCCGATGCTATTGCTGTCATCTTTGACAATCAACAATTAACCTATCGCCAGTTAAATAGCCGTGCCAATCAACTCGCCCATTACCTGCAAAAATTAGGCGTTAAACCTGAATCATTAGTCGGGATTTGTGTCGAACGTTCCCTAGAAATGGTTGTGGGACTTTTAGCAATACTCAAAGCCGGGGGTGCTTATGTTCCCATTGATCCGAATTATCCCGTTGACCGAATTGCCTACATGCTGGCAGACTCCCAGGTTCCGGTATTACTCACCCAAGAACCCTTAGTTCCACACTTACCGAAATCCACCGCTAAAATCATCTGTCTAGATACTCAATGGGACAATATTGCCGCAGAAAATAACCATAATCCGGATAGCACCATTCAACCCGAAAACCTAGCTTACGTTATTTATACCTCCGGTTCAACCGGTAAACCCAAAGGGGCGATGAACACCCATCAGGGAATTTGTAACCGTTTGCTATGGATGCAACAAACCTATCACCTCACACCCGCAGATTCGGTTCTCCAAAAAACCCCCTTTAGTTTCGATGTTTCCGTCTGGGAATTCTTCTGGACATTAATGACGGGGGCTAGTTTAGTCGTAGCGAAACCCGGCGGACATCAAGATAGTCGATATTTAGTTGAAATTATCACCCAGCAGCAGATTACTACACTGCACTTTGTCCCCTCAATGCTGCAACTTTTCCTAGAAGAACCCGACATCAACCGTTGTCAATCCCTAAAGAGGGTGATTTGCAGTGGTGAAGCCTTACCCCTTGACCTGCAAAACCGTTTCTTTTCCCGATTAGACTGCGAACTTCACAACTTATATGGTCCCACCGAAGCCGCCATTGATGTCACCTATTGGCAATGTCAACGCAATAGTAAATCAAGCATTGTTCCCATCGGGCGTCCAGTCGCCAATACCCAAATTTATATCCTTGACCCCTATTTACACCCCGTTCCCATTGGCGTTCCCGGTGAAATCCATATCGGCGGCGTACAAGTCGCCAGAGGCTATTTGAATCGTCCCGAATTAACCCAAGAAAAATTCATTGCCAACCCCTTTCAAAACCCGTCCCGACAGACACACCATGGGTCAAAATTGTATAAAACCGGAGACTTAGCCCGTTATCGTCCCGATGGTACAATAGAATACCTACGTCGAATTGACCATCAAGTCAAAATTCGTGGCTTTCGCATCGAACTCGGCGAAATTGAAAATGCATTAACCGAATATCCCCAAATCCGGGAAGCTGTCGTCATTGCCAGAACCGAAAAATCGGGAGGAAAACAGTTAGTCGCCTATTTCGTATCCACTCAGGAAAAACCCAGTCCCCGTAGCTTGCGTAGCTTCCTCAAAGAAAGCCTTCCTGATTACATGATTCCGGCGGCTTTTGTCAGCTTAGACTCGTTACCGCTAACCCCCAATGGTAAAGTCAATCGTCGCGCCCTCCCTGCACCTAACCCCGCCAGTTTTGGGGGCGAAACCACATTTATCGCCCCTCGGAATCATCTGGAACAGCAATTAGCCAAAATTTGGTCAGACTTATTAGATATCGACAAAATTGGCATCAACGATAACTTCTTTGAACGGGGCGGTCATTCCCTATTAGCCCTGAAACTAATGGGAAAAATTCAGCACCAGTTTGGTCAAACATTGCCGTTAACCACTCTATTTACGAGTCCCACGATTGCCGAATTAGCCAATGTGATCAGTCATGCAGAGGTTGAGTCCTATTCTGCCATCGTACCGATTCAGACTCAAGGAAGCAAACCCCCATTTTTCTGTGTCCATCCCGCTGGCGGCAATGTCCTTTGTTATCTGAAATTAGCCGATTATCTGGGTACAGACCAACCCTTTTATGGGTTACAAGCCCAAGGGTTTAATCAAGGAGAAGAAGCCTTAACGCAGGTGGAAGATATGGCACATCTCTATGTCAAAGCCATCCGAGAGGTACAACCCGAAGGACCTTATCAAATTGGCGGTTGGTCATTTGGTGGAATTGTGGCGTATGAGATTGCCCAGCAGTTACAAAAACAGGGTGAAGAAGTCAGTCGGCTAGCTATTTTAGACTCGTGGGTACCGATTATATTGGATCAAGCCAAAAAAATTGATGATCACTACTTAGTCGGAGTTTGTTCTCGCGTATTTGGGGGTATGTTTGGTCAAGATAACTTAGTTTCCCCCGATGAATTACAAGGATTAACGGTTCCCGAACAAATCGACTACATTCTCGCCAAAGCACAACAGGTTGGCGTGTTTCCCACTGAAGGCAATCAGGAACAAAATCGGCGAATTTTGGATGTATTGGTGGGAACCCTAAAAGCCACTTATGCCTATAAACGTCAGCCCTATCCTAGCAAAGTAACCGTTTTTCGGGCGCAGGAGAAGCATTTACACGCCCCTGATCCTCAGTTGGTTTGGGTAGAATTGTTTGCTATTTTAGACGCCAAGGAGATTGATGTGATTCCGGTTCCTGGACATCATTATTCGTTTATTCTGGAACCAAATGTGCGCGTTTTAGCAGAACGTCTTGCTGCTTGCTTAAACTGAATGTCACTGACTGGTATGCTGGTGGGCAATGCCCACCCTACGGTATCTCTATCACTCATTAATGTCCAGTCATAACGGAGGAGAACCTTGAGCAATTACTCCAGCTCGTTCTTCTTGTAAACAGCGAACTTTAGTCGTAGAATAGTTAGACCATTGACGTCGCTCAGCTTCTTCATAGTCTTTAATTATTAAGCTCAAGAGAGGAACACAAATGTCGTGCTGACTAGCCAGAGCCAGAGCCAGCCGTAAATCTTTATGGAGTAATTTGACAGTAAAGGCAGGGTGTTGAGATAAGTCATCACAGCGTCGTGAGAACCAATAGTGAGGTAAGCCGTGAATGTCCCCAGGATTCTGACCAAACGATCCCAAACGTAGCACATCCCAAATCGTTTGTAGGTCGATTCCCGAAGCTAAACCTAAGGTAATTCCTTCACTCACCGCTTGAACCGCGATCGCATTTACAGCATTGTGGATCAGTTTGCATCGAGTTCCGGTGCTAATTTCTCCACAGTAAATAACCTGATCAGCCATTAATTGGAGGATGGGTTCAACGCGCTCAAAAGTTTCCCGTGAGCCACCAACCAGAATCGCTAAACCCATGCCTTGCTGACTTTGAGCCCCTACCGGGCAATCATTAAAGGGGGCATCTAACATCTCAATTCCCAGTTTTTCCATGGCGTGATGAATTCTGAGAACTGTTTCGGGAGAATTGGTGGTAATGTCCACGTAGACACTGCCTGGTTGCAATCCTTGGCTCAGGTTTTGTTCACCCTCTAGTACGGCTGTGATTACATCATCAGGAGTTGGTAAGGCAGTAAAGATGATCTCTGAACGGGTGGCAAGTTCGGCACAACTCTGAGTAATTTTGGCACCTAGAGATTGCAACTTTGCCATGGAATCTCGATTAAGATCGTAAACATATACCGAGTAACCATGGGCGAGAAAATTAGCGGCTTGTTTTCCTCCAATATTGCCGCAACCAATGATGCCAATGGTGGGATAATTGGGGCGAGATTCAGTTCCTGAGTTGCTATCAGTTGATACCATAATGAATTAAGTTTGTTTTTTATATAGCAACCGCCATAGCGGTTAGGACACATCATTTATGTAGAGACGCGCCATGGCGCGTCTCTACAATAGTGCCGAACGTCCTCATCAATGTGTCTACTGCTATATTAGCATAGATAGACAAAATATATGAATAAAGATTAACAAGCTTATTTAGTTTGTTTAGTGTATCCTATAACCCTTGTAGTTTATCTGCCATAGACTAAGTTTCAACGATTAAAATAATTCTATTTTGCCTCCTATCAAAATCCAAAAGCCAAAGAATCCAGCATAGACTTACTTTTATCATGTCCAACTTAAGGTCAGCCCGAACCTGCTTTTCTTCTAAATCATCGCAACGTCGAGCCTTTAATATTGTTGTTATCATCTCCTCAAAAGATGGCTTAGCTTGTCCCCCTTTGGCAGCCGATTCATAATGTTCCTTCTGGCGTTCCGCTTCGGCAAAGGCGGTGATACTAACTTGATATTGTTTAATTTTTGAGCGAGTTGTGTTACTAATCGCTGCCATTTAAATTCCTTCTACAAAATAACATTGAGTAAAGCTTTCGCCAAATGATAAACAACAGGGACTGAAACAGCATTCCCTAGTTGATACTTAGCCGTTGCTTGATTATCCGCCAGTTTAAACCATTCTGGAAACCCTTGCAATCTGGCGTAGTCTTGCGCGGTAAGTCGCTTAAATTTTCTCTTTCTATAAATTTATTTTATGAATGTTTGTTTATAAACTTCAGGCTCTTGACATTTCAGGGATTTGGTTGCCACAAAGTCTCTTGTTCCGGTCGCCGTTAACGTAGCGATTACATCGGCATGAGGTAAGAATATTTTAGAAACACCGTTAATGCCTGAAGATATTTTTGAATTGACAAATTCATATCCTTTCTCATCAATATAACGAATAATTTTTTTAGAAACTAAGTTTTCAAGTTCCTCAATTTTCAGTTCGGGAACAAGCTGGCTTAATATCGCAAAGCTTAAGGGATTACCATCCTTTAGACCATAGATCTTCTTGCGTCTATTCTTTAAAATCGTTTTACAGATTAATTTTTCTCTAGTCGTTGTTTTAATCAAGTCCCAAGAATGAATCGTCGTATGTCCATCTCTGATATCCGCGAAAACAAAAAAATCATTGAGTTCATCTATTTTTTGAAATCTACCTCTGGAGGCTGGTATTTTTCCATCAAATAAAATCTCTGGAGGAAACTTTTTTTTAGTAAACTGACAACGTTCAATACCATCAATGACATCATAGAGCTTGATTGGCTTACCTAAAGGCTTAGGAAATTCAAAGCTTTTACTCTTTTCTATATCATTTCTGATGCCGACGATAAATACTCGATCTCTATCTTGAGGCAAACCAAAATCGTAGGAGTTAAGCACTTCAAAATCAACCTGATAACCACATTGGGTTAAACTCTGAATAATGTAGTTCAAGCTGGGTTTATTTCTGGGTTCTGTTAACCCTTTAACATTCTCCAGGATAAATCCTTTAGGTTGGTTCACCTGGACAACTCTAAACACATCAATCCACAGCTTACCTCTCGGATCATCTAACCCTTGTAATTTACCGGCAATAGACCAAGGTTGGCAAGGGACGCCACCAACCAAAATATCGACCTCAAACGGTAACTTATGCAGCGTTGTTATGTCTCCTAGATAGAGTTCATCGGTATTTATATAACCAATAAAATTTTTCTTGTAGACGTTAATGGCTTCTTTATCTATCTCTGAGTAACCTAAACATTTTCCACCCAACTCTTCTAGAGCAATCCTAAATCCACCAATGCCGGCGAATAAGTCTACAAAAGTAAATTTAGGCTGAAAAAATATAAGATTAATCGGTTTGAAAGATTGAAATAATTCTATTTGTTCGCCATGGTCTAAAGATTTCATAGGATTGATGACGATGTTCTGAAATTAGCAGCAGAGTGATGGCTGCTAGTACACCTTGGCAGAAAGTTGAACAAGGTAGATGTGAACGGGTGAGTTATTTCTGTCACTCTAGGCGGAATGATACTGCCCAGTCATGCTACAACAATAGAGGAAATTCTGGTGTCAAACCCAACGACTCACCACCAACGCCATCTATGCAATCTGCTCCCCTTGACGGTAATCCCTGTGTTTTGCTTGTAGAAACCGATGAAAGTCTAGCTCAACGCATGAGCCTAGATCTAATAGAAGCTGGATATCATACGGTTATCGCGACAGATGCGCCCAGTGGCTGGCATCAAGCTTGTGAACTCCAACCCGCGATAATGGTTGTAGATCAATCGCTTTCTGGTTCTGGCGAATCAGGTTTGAGTTTATGTACTCGCCTGAGAAAAGCCGGTTCTCGTGTCCCCCTACTCTTACTGATCACTCGCGACACTATCGAGGATCGAGTCGCCTGTTTAGAAGCGGGTGCTGATGATTTTTTCCTGAAACCCTATCGCGCTGATGCCTTTTTGCAGATTGTACGTCTGTATCTAGAACCGGATACCAATACGAGTGAACAAGTCCGATTTGGGGATTTAGCGTTAGATTTGACGACGCGCCGTGCGATGCGGGGAGGACGAGTGATTGATTTGACGATGAAAGAGTTTGAATTGCTTAAGTATTTGATGACCCATCCCCGTGAAGTTTTAACTCGCGAGCAAATCCTGGAAAATGTGTGGGGATACGATTTTCTGGGCGAGTCAAATGTGATTGAGGTGTATATCCGGTATCTCCGCCTGAAAATTGAAGATGAGGGTGACAAGCGCTTGATTCAAACCGTCCGGGGTGTCGGTTACGTTTTGCGAGAATCTTAGTTAAGTGGGTGGAAAACATTAAAGTTAGCGGTTTTGATTGTCTTATGTCTTATGTCCCTGTCTCCCCCTGCTCCCAGACGTGCCATGGCACGTCTCTACAACCCTATCTCCCTCACCTAAACCGATGAACTATCCTATTCGCCTACTCGGAATCACCCTAAGTCTGATACTGCTTGGATGTTCGGCTTCTGGATCAAACCCTGTCGCCGATGGAACACTATTAAAGTCCGGTGAACAGCTTCCAGAACCGCCATCTCTCTCCTCGTCATCCCCTAATTCTGGTCAGATGTTACCTATTAGCGCTCAAGCCCAGATCGGTGATCAGCAGATTTTACTCGAAGTGGCTAGGACACCTCGACAACAGCAGCTCGGATTGATGTATCGCACGGCTTTAGCACCAAACCGAGGGATGTTGTTTCCCTTGAACCCACCGCGAGCGGCTAGCTTTTGGATGAAGAATGTGAAAATCCCCCTGGATATGATCTTTTTGCGAGATGGCGAGGTCAAAGCGATCGCGGAAAATGTTCCCCCCTGCATCACGACTCCCTGTCCTACCTACGGTCCAGGGGTTTTGGTTGACCAAGTGATTGAACTCGCTGGGGGACGAGCGGCTCAACTGGGACTACAGGTAGGCGATCGCGTAAAAATCATCCTCCTAGAGGAAGAGATTAATCCCGCGTCAGAATCTTAAATTTTGATTAACATCATTTAAAAATTAAATCCACGATGTAAAGATTTTTATCCGAAATTACGTTAACATTTCGTAAGATAGATTCTCATAAAAGACTATCTGACGACGAGGTAGTGACCTGTCTGAGCTGTGGCTACCCATCAACACGACCAAGTAGGGGTGTAGTCTGCAACTAGCTTTTAGTGGTGTGAAGTGAGTTAACTAAAATTACCCTCAAGTTGATGGGGGGTGAAGGTTAAAACGATACCTGGTCAGCACATCCAGTGAGTCTTCAACTCGATCAATCAAGATCTTAGATGGTCAGTGATCTAGGACACAAGCAGTGCCGGATTAACCGATCACAATAAGCAAAGAACCTTCAGCTAGTAGACAGTATTAAATCTGTCTACCCATTGCTAAAGGAGGCAGGACGCTGATTCCAAAATAGTAGCCGATAAGGAGGTGAATAGCCATTATGGCACCTGCAACCTATTCTGAATTTTTACGATTTTTGCAAGAGGAATTGGCAATTTCTACTGATTCCATTGCGATCGCTCAACGACGTCGGGAACAAGACCCAGGACCATTACCGATGATTCTGTGGCAGTACGGTTTAGTCACATTGCAGCAATTAGACCAAATCTATGACTGGCTGGAAACAGTCTGAAACCCAAACAATCGGTCAGGAGAAAATGAAGAATGTCTAAATGCTTACGCTTTGGGAATAATCCATTCACGTCTAAACCGTTGAATTTCATACCGTATGATCCATTGACCGTTGATTACTCTACAAGAAAGAGCGGGTCGCTAGTTGACCCGCTCTTTTTTGGCATCCTATTTCCTCATGTAACCTAAGATGAATACCACTGACTGGTATGCTGGTGGGCAATGCCCACCCTACGGGATATCAAAGGTTTCGGCAATTCCCTAATGGAAATTTTCAGTGCCATTCAACCTAAGATTGAGTCAAAACGCGAGCCGCCGCTGACACTCCGGCTCCTGGTGTCATGGACTCATAACCTAATTCCCGCAACGTGGCTTCTAGCGCCCCAATCGCCGCCAAAATATCGCGACTAGAGACAAAGCCTAAGTGACCCATACGGAATATTTTGCCTTTGAAGTGATCTTGTCCCCCAGCTAGAGCAATATCAAAACGTTTTTTCATCACGCTACGAATTTTTTCGGCTTCAATCGACACAGGGGCTACCGCCGTTACCGCTGGACTAGCGGCGTTATCCGGAGCAAATAGGGGAAGGGAAAGCGCCTCAATCGCCGCCCGCGTTGCCTGCATCAATCGTTGATGACGGGCAAAAATATTATCTAACCCCTCAGCTTTCATCATTCGCAACGCCGTTTGCAGTCCGATCACTAAATTGACTGGCGGCGTAAACGGATTACTATTCTTTTGTGCCGCTTTGCGATAGGCTCCCAAATCTAAATAAAAGCGCGGCAGTTTAGCGGTTTCGTAGGCTTGCCAAGCCTTATCCGAGACACAAACAAACCCTAACCCTGGGGGAATCATATAGCCTTTCTGAGAACCAGACGCCACCACATCAATCCCCCACTCATCAATCGGTAAATTGACGGCGCCCAAACTGGTTACCGCATCTACAATAATCAGAGCTTGACCGTGGTCTTTGACGTAACGGTTAATCGTTTCCAGGTCATTGAGTACCCCCGTGGAGGTTTCTGAATGGGTAACGATAACGGCTTTGATTGTCTTATCCGTATCCGCCTCCAGCTTTTGGCGAAACGCTTCCGGATCAAGGGGTTGACCCCACTCGGCTGTAATCGTCTCCACCTCTAAACCAAACGCCGCGCTCATCTTCGCCCAGCGATCGCCAAATTTACCGTTACTTCCCACCAAAACGTGATCACCGGGACTCAAAAAATTAATAATCCCGGCTTCCATAGCACCCGTACCACTCACCGTTAACACCAAAACATCATTTTGAGTCTGGTGCAACCATTTTAGGTTTTGGGTTACCTCTGCCATAACGGCGCTAAATTCCCCGCTGCGATGTCCGATCGGATGCTTAGCTAACGCCAGCAAAACCTGTTCAGGCACCGGTGTTGGTCCGGGAATCATCAGCATCAACTTATTATCCATGAGCGTTATCCTCAACCTTTGAGCATCGCCTAATTCCGAATCACCGCTTCTAAAAACCTAGACAAACCTACCCACAAGTAATTCTGTCTTGGTATAAGTCCACGGTGTAACTTTTGGTCGATAACCGTTAACGCTTACACTTGGCTGATACCCGGCATTGTTGCTCGATATCAGCCAAAACCTTCGGCTCCCAGTTAGAGACACAGTAGTAATCGTGTCTACGATTGACTACAGGGCATCGACCAATAAAATTATTAAATTGATATAGAGCACTCCATACGTGCTTTCTCGGATTCACTCCAAGATAGGCGGACACAGAGCGCGGCAATCTCTCTCTATACTTCATTCCTCATCTGGCAATTGCTTTTGTCTGCTGCAACATCAGATGATAGTCCATACATCCGACTATATTTAACCAATCCAATCAAAGTCGTGTATGGTGGTGTCCACACAGACAGCGTTATGCCTGGGTTGTATAAATTCGTTGACAAATTTTGATAACCACGACTGTATGCCCAGGCAGAAAGCATTCGAGCATATTTTTTTCCACGCTCTCTTTGTTGCGCTTTCTTGGTCGAAAAATCTAAGCTGTCTTTTTCTACAATATGTAGCTGAGGCAGTTTTTCCTTTAGCTAATGAAATTACTCCGTTAGCATAACGCTTACTGATTCCGTATTTCTCTTGAATATGACTATTCCAAGTGGAATGTCTAGTTATGTCACTAATTGTCTAGATATTTACGGACTGTTAGCTTATCCGGCGATAGGTTCCCCACGCTCTAATCTTCGATTGAGCGTGGGATGAATCGCCAGTTTATTATTGACAACTTGCTTGTTGTCAGCTAATATTAATTCTCTGGCGATAAGCAAGAAGTGGGCTCTTGCGTAT
>NZ_JAVKBY010000215.1:0-33030 GCF_040222985.1 Coleofasciculus sp. F4-SAH-05 | reverse complement strand
GTCAGGGGAGGGGGGATTATTGGGGCGTGACGACGATTCAGCGTCAAGGGTTTACACCTCCGGTGACGTTTGGTGGGGGTGGATTTAGTCCGGGACAACGGTTGCAAGCGTCGCAGGTGGGGCGGACTATTGTGGGTGAAGCGGAACCGGGGACGTTGGTAAGGCTGACGCAAGGATTTAGCGATCGCGTTTTGGCTGAGGTGTTGGTGGATTCGTCGGGGGTTTATCGGTTTGAAGATGTACCGATTGGGGGTCAACGGTTGGGGAATTATCGAGTTTTATTATATCCTCAAGGACGCCTTTCCGCTCAGCCGGATGTGCGGGAGGCGACATTTTCTACGGTTCCCGGACAAATTCCGGATGGGGCTTCGGTGACAATTGTTTCAGCGGGTTTGTCTCATCAACCCTCTGGAGTTCAAAATCAGAATTTTATTGGAGAATGGCATAGTTTTCAGGGAGGAATTGCCCAACGGTGGGGCGTATCGGAAGATTTGACAATAGGTGTGGGGGGGATTTATGACCAAACCGCGAGGGGATTAGCGGATGTATTTTTTCGCCCCAAAGGGATACCCTTGGAAGTGGCGGCGTCGGTGTTGAGTCCAGATCAACAGGGGGATTGGGATAGTAATGCGAATTTGCGTTATGAACCAACCTCTACGATTAGTTTACAGTTTAATAGCGATCGCTTTGCTCAACGGCTTAATCTGAATTGGCGTATCTTTCCGCGTTTGACGGTATTGGGAACTTATAATAGTCGCGAGGGTACGGCGGTGGGAATGCAAACCGGGTTTAGTCGTCGTGGTTTTTTTACCTTTGCCCGGGCGACGCTTGATGACCAAAATCGCTGGCGCTGGAATGCGACGCAACGGTTAGGATTTCTCCAATTGAATCATCAGGGGAATGAGTTGGGATTTCGGTCAGATTTGAATTATAATCTGTCGCGCCGTTTTCTGGGTGATGGCTATTCTGTACTGCTGAGTTATGAAACCCGCAACCTCCAGCAGGGGGATACTTTCGCCACAATTGGCTGGCGCTATCGATCCAAAGTGCGATCGCTAGATGGGAGTTATTTGTGGGACACTCAGGTGGGCTATGGGTTGGGTTCTCAGGGTTCGGGCTGGATTGCCCAGGTACAAACGACGATTATACCGGGTTTGCTGGTGCGGGGGCGTTATGATGGTGCATCGCTAACCTCGAATGAGGCGAATTATAGCCTAGAATTGGTGGCGAGTTTAAATGTACAGGAGGGGGTTTCTGGTGGCGATCGTCAATCGGATCGGTTTCGCGATCGCGGTGGGGTATTGATTCAGCCGTTTTTTGATCGTAATAATAATGGTAAGTTAGATAGCGGTGAAAACATCTACACCGAAAACCCAGAGTTATTATTAATTCTGAATAACCAACCGATTCAATCCTTTCGTCCCCAAGTCCAAGGGGATAGAATTGTCCTACGTTTACCACCAGGAACCTATCGCCTCGACTTTGATCCGTCTGGATTTCCCTTAGATTGGCAAACCGTTAATCAGGCGTATGCAGTACAGGTGGTGGCGGGAAGTTATACGATAGTACAAGTTCCCTTGGTATTATCCTATACTCTTTCTGGGGTGGTGACTGACGCCCAAGGAAATGTCGTTGCTGGGGCGAGGATAGAAGCGATTAGCGCCGATGGCGAACAACGACGATTTTCTGTTACGAATGGGGCGGGTGTTTATTATCTGGAACAGTTACCCCAGGGGATATTCACGCTGCAAATCAATCAGGAACCCGCCCAACCGGGGACAATCACTTTGGATGAGGATGCAGAACCCTTTCAGGAGTTGAACCTGCGATCGCCCTAACTCAATTCAGGACGAGAAAAGAGGGAACCCAAGATTTCACATCCTTGAGACATACTCTATACTATAAAACCTCATCAAAAGTTCAGTTCTTAATCTATAGCATAGTTGGGTAACTTTAACTCATTTTAGCTAGATTTTTTTCTAGCACGCTGACACTTGACATTTATTTCTTTATACTAGAGAAATCTGCGACAAAATCAGTCATAAATGTAGTAACCCTGCAACCTCACTAAAGCGAAACCAATGATAGCTTTGGTTAATATGTTATCAATAACAACCTCTTATAAGTCGATTAACCACCCCCGACAGGGTGATTTTTGATCGATATAACCCATTAAACCAGTCCAGTGCATTTCTACCTCAAAATCAGGAAAAAGTCATGTCTACACCGATTCAGTTCAGCCGTTGGTTAGGGATAGTCTTGTTGATCCCATTGGTATTTCTGAAGCAGGAACCGCTACAAGCCGAGTCGATAACGGCGGCTGATGATGGAACGACTACTATTATTAATGCAGACGGGAACCAGTTTAATATTACAGGCGGAACGCTTTCCGGAGATGGCGCGAATTTGTTCCATAGTTTCCAGCAGTTTGGACTCGATGCTAATCAAGTTGCTAACTTTTTATCGAATCCACAGATCCACAATATTTTAGGCAGAATATCGGGGAACGAAGCGTCAATTATTAATGGGTTAATTCAGATCACTGGTGGCAACTCTAATCTATTTTTGATGAACCCATCAGGATTTATTTTTGGGTCGGATGCCAGTCTGAATGTGCCAGGAAGTTTTACGGCAACGACGGCAAATGGGATGGGTTTTGAGAATGGTTGGTTTAATTCCAGTGGTGAGACAGACTATCAATCCTTAGTCGGTTCGCCGAATCGTTTTGCGTTTACACTGGATCAGCCAGGAAGCATTATTAATGCGGGTGAATTGGCAGTAAGTGAGGGCAAAAATTTAACCCTACTGGCGGGTCAAGTGATTAATACGGGAACCCTTTCCGCCCCCGGAGGAACCATTACAGTTACGGCGGTTCCTGGAGAAAAGTTAGTCCGAATTTCTCAAGCCGGGATGTTACTGTCGTTAGAAATTGAAGCCGCAACAGCAGGAGATTCGCTGTCAACAGTCGAAGACATTTCACCCTTACAATTAGCTGAGTTATTGACTGGACAAGACGAAGAGAGTACAGGCGTTATTGTTGACTCAGCAAATACGGTGCGACTCATCAGTTCAGATGTCGAGATTCCCACTATATCAGGAACAACAATTCTATCTGGCGTGATTGATACGTCGAGTGAGCAAGTGGCGGGTAATGTCTATCTAGTGGGCGAACAAGTGGGATTACTGAATGCCACAATTAATGCGTCTGGTGGTGATAAAGGTGGCACTATTTTGATTGGTGGCGGGTTTCAAGGACAAGGTGCGATACCGAATGCTTTACGGACATTTGTGAGTCAGGATTCCGTTATTTATGCTGATGCGATAAATACAGGAAATGCTGGACAGGTTGTGGCTTGGGCAGATGAAATTAACCGTTTTTCTGGCAGTGTGAGTGCCAAAGGAGGCGACATTTCCGGTGATGGTGGCTTGGTGGAGATATCGGCTAAGGATAGTTTGATTTTCCGAGGGTTGGTTGATGTCGGGGCAACATCCGGGAATCTAGGAACTATTTTATTTGATCCGAAGAATATCACGATTAGTGATGGAGAAACGGAGAGTTTGGCTGACAATAATCTTTTTGGCGAGAATCCAGGCAACTCTGTTATCTTTGATACGGATCAGCTCAATGAGCTCATGGGCAATGTTGTTCTACAAGCGAATAATGATATTACGATTAATCAGAGTATCAATGCGTTTAACATTAGCACGTTGACGCTGCAAGCGGGCAGAAGTATCACCATTAATAATGTGATCATTACCTTAAACGGCGGCAACTTTAGTGCCACAATTAATGATGAAAATGCTTTAGCCGCCCAGCGAGATGCAGGAGTTGCCCAATTTGTGATGAACTCAGGGTCGCAAATTTTGACGGATGGGGGTAATATTTCGATTAAACCGGGAAGCTTTGGCGGTGAAGTTATAGGAACGGTACTGCTTAACGGTGGGATGCTTAATTCTGGGACAGGTACGATTGATATTACCGGCAGAGGAAGTCTTGACGGTGCAGCAAAAACGGGGATTTTTCTGAGTAATGGTGCGGTTGTGGAAGCAACGGGAACAGGTAATATTAACCTGAATGGTACAGGGGGTTCAGGTACAAATGCGACTCGCGGTATCGAGATTCAAAATCCTGGAACACGGGTAAGTTCTGAGGATGGGGATATTTTAATTAACGGCATGGGTGGAGACTCAACCGGAAACGATAACTTTGGTATTTTTATGTTGGGTGGTGTGGTTGAATCCACAGGAATCGGCAATATTACCCTAGAGGGTACAGCGGGAACGGGAACAGATGGGAATCGAGGGATTCAGATTCAAAATTCAGGAACCGTAAGTTCAAACAATGGTGATATTGTCCTAAGTGGTGCAGCCGGAAATGCCACGGGAAATAATAACTTTGGTATTTTTATGCTGAGTGGCGGTGTGGTTGAATCCACAGGTTCAGGGAATATTACCCTAGAGGGTACAGGGGGAACAGAGGCTTCCAGTCGCGGGATTCAGATTCAGGATTCAGGGACAAAGGTAAGTTCAAATAGTGGTAATATTCTCCTTAGCAGTACGGGGCAAGATGCAACAGGATCAGATAATATTGGTATTTCTCTGCTGGGAAGTGGTACGGTTGAATCCCAAGGTATTGGAAATATTACGCTGACCAGTGAAGGTAGTATTGATGCTAGTAGTGGCATCCTGGATAGTAGTTCACCGACAACGGGTGGAACGATTGCCATAACTAGCGAAAATGGGGCGATTACGACGGGTGATATTAATACCTCTGGCGATACGAATGGCGGGAATCTTGTCATCGAAGCCAACCGGGAAATTACCACTGGGAAACTTAACACCACTGGTGGTTCCGGGGGAGGGGGTACTGTTAGCCTTAATGCCCCAAATGATATTCAAGTTAGCTGGATTAATACAGAAGGGGGTACAACAGGCGGTGCAGTTGATGTTAACACTGACAGCTTTTTCCGCGCCACTGATATCTTTACCGCCGCTAATGGAATACCTGCGAGTATCTCCACCATTGGGGGGAGTGAAGGGGGCAATATTACGATTAGCCATGGCGGAGAGAATGAAACACCCTTTGAAATCGGTGATGCAACGACGAATGGCATAGCTGCTTCCCTTACCACGGGTAGTGCGACAATTTCTCCGGTGGAATCATTCCCCTCAACTCAAACGACAGGAAATATTCAGATTATTAGTGCAGGTTCTCCACAGACGCCTGTTCCGCCAGAAACTCCTCCAGAGACGCCTGTTTCCTCAAAGATAACTTTGTCCCCGGATGTCATTTACAATCTTTATGACGGAATTGATTTAGATAATCTTGGTGAGTCTTCGTCTTTTATCAACACCACCGATAATGTTAATCAAGCGCTGCCGATTATAGACGCATCAACCCCACTTTTGACCCTACAGGATGCATCAGGGGCGACGAATCGCTATATTGAATCCTTAGAACAAGCCCGACTGAAAGAGTTTGCGGATTACTTTGGGCAAGATTTCTCTCAGTATTCAATTTCCTTAGCCAGTATTGAACAGACGTTGGCAGAAATTGAACGTCAAACCGGGAATCGTTCTGCCGTGGTTTATGCAGTAACCCAACCGGATGGCGTGAAATTAGTCCTCTTTACCGCCGCCGCCGAACCTGTCACTAAAGTTATCCCGGTTAATCGCGACCAACTTCTAGGAGTTACGAATGAACTGCGAGTCCAACTGACGGATGCATTTCGCCGTCGGGGGAATGGTTATTTGAAACCCGCGCAACAACTTTATCAGTGGTTAATTGCACCAATTGCATCGGAACTGGAAGCGGCTGAAATTGATACGTTACTCTTTTCCATGGATGCGGGATTGCGAACGATACCTATGCCAGTCTTGCATGATGGTCAACAGTTTTTGATTGAAAACTACAGCCTCAGCATGATTCCCACATTCAGCCTGATGAATAGTAATTATCAGGCGCTGGAAAATCCGCGAATCTTAGCGATGGGGGCATCAGAATTTACGGAACTGAATCCGTTACCAGCGGTTCCCGTTGAGTTATCAACGATTGCCCAAGAAGTGGGTTCGGGTGAAGTGTTTCTCAATCAAGAGTTTACCTTAGAGAATTTAATTCAAGCACGCCAGCGTTATCCTTATGAAATTATTCACTTAGGAACTCATGCCGATTTTAAATCTGGGGGACCAAGTAATTCCTATGTACAGTTGTGGAATGATAAGCTAACTTTAGACCAAATGCAACAGATGAATTGGGATAATCCGCCTGTAGAATTATTAGTGTTATCGGCTTGTCGCACGGCGGTGGGTGACAATCAGGCGGAGTTAGGGTTTGCTGGATTAGCGGTGGCGTCGGGTGTGAAGAGTGCTTTAGGTAGTGTCTGGCAGGTGAGTGACCAAGGTACATTAGCTTTAATGACTGAGTTGTATAACCAACTGGGTCAGACTCCAATTAAAGCAGAGGCGCTACGAGAAGCCCAGTTATCTATGTTGCGGGGAAATGTAGTGATTGAAGGGGGACAATTGCGCGGGAGTGGAACGCGAGGAGGGGTATCATTACCGCCACAATTGGCAGAGTTGGGACAGGTGGATTTATCCCATCCTTATTATTGGTCGGGATTTATAATGATTGGTAGTCCGTGGTAAGTTATAGCAACCGCCATGGCTGTTAGGACACATCATTTATGTAGAGACGTTGCATGCAACGTCTCTACACGATTAATTTTCTGCTTCAGTTGTAGAAACAGAAGGAATAAACTCCTCCGCGTAACCCACATCAAACACAATCGCGAATTGTAACTCAGGCATCATCCGCTTCAGAATACGCAAATGACCTTCAGCATCGCCACGACGACGGAAGCGACCCACAATGACATGTTGCAAATTCGACTGCAAGCGGACAATTTTCCACGGACTTAACCTGTCTTGATAATTCATTTCTGTAAAACCCCTTGTGTCAACGACCCATGACTAATGGCTGTACATGATAGTCAGGGCTGAGATTATGGATAGAGAACCCGGTGAGATCATGTTTCAGTCTTATATAGTGATACGGCTTTCATCAGAGCTATCGGGATAGAATCCCTGGTACCGCTACCTTAGAACTGAACAGGGAACAGTAAGGGTTTGAGGGCGATTTACTTGCACTGGCTCCGGAGCGTACCGTTTTATGCCAGTCCGACTACTTACCCTAAACCTTGGAGCTTTTTGCTATACCTAAATTAGATAACTTTTAAGGGGTGCATTTCATTTTAGAGTTTCGATTGATCAGCAGATGAATTTTTCAAAAATTCTTATTATGTAAAAAATTACTTATACGGGAATAAAACCTCTCGCAATGTGAGGGATACTCTCCGACTTCTGACTAACTCTCTTCCCTGATACTTATCTTTTTTGCGAGGATAAATGCCATGTTGCCACTGATAACGGGCAACCCCTTGCAAAATAATTAAACTTCCAGGTGATAACAGAAAAGGAATCGTAGTTTGCGTTGGTGGGTGGGTAAAATTCATCACACAACTACTCCCTAAACTCAGGGAGATAATGGTATTGCCAAAACAGGGAACACAGTCAACATGATTGGTAATTCCTTGACCGGGTAAGTATTCATTAACAATCAGTTGATCGGGGGGAGTTGGGGTGACGCGATCGCGAACCAGTCGTTGTCCCAGTTGATCTGCCCAATTTGGCAATTCTCCCAAGTAGCTGGCGGATGCTAATGCCCGTTTTTTATACTCATAGCGATACCCATAATGTTGCACTCTGCGTTTTAATTGGGTTGACCATTCCTGTTGGTCGATAATCTCCAGTAATTGATTTTGCTCCTGGGTATTGATATAATCGGGGATCAACTTTAGTCCAGGTATATCTGGCACAATAGATTCTGAGTTAGTGTCTACATCGAAGTTGATAGATTTTGACGATGGTCTCATTATTAGCAGAAAAATTTATTCGATAAGCTGATTAACTAGCTTGTTAAAGGTTAACACATCGAAATGATCACGTAAAAGGTTAATCAGCCCAATTTGGAGTGAGTCATTGATTAGAGTTTGTCCAAAATTTAGTTATTGACAAAACGCTTCAACAAACCTGACAAAAACTTCAACTCCGATTGCCAACGCCGTTTCATCAAAATCAAATTGGGGATGGTGGTGAGGGGCGTTAAATCCTGGGTCTTCCGGGCTTAGTGTGCTAAACTATCAGTTTTAATGAATCAGGAAGCTTGCCACACAAGGACTATAGTTTTTAATCGCCTCAAAAAAAATTTGAATTTGGGTAAAAATGGTTAAAGCTATTGCTGTCCAATATTCTGGCAAATCAAACTAACAATTTAGCACACTAACTACGGAAGACCCATAAAATAGCTGTATGTCCATCATGACCGCAAGCGTGCATAATGCCGTGGTGTTGCGATTGACAAGGAACTGAGTTGTCTTCGAGAATAGGTAAGGCATCCATATCAGCGCGAATGGCTAAATTTTGGGGGTTTAGACTGGGTTTTTTGCCTTCGATTTGGGCGATAATTCCGGTTTTGGCGATGCCTGTTTGATGGTTAATGCCCCATGCAGTTAATTTTTGGCTGATAAAGTTAGCGGTTTGGTGTTCTTGGAAACTGAGTTCTGGATGTTGATGAATGTGCCGACGCCACTGGACTAAGTGCGACTGTAAGCTATGAATTTCGTGTCGTCGGTGTAGTTGATTTTTCATTGTTCATTGCTGATTGGTAAAACATCGTTATGGCATATTGGAGATAGAGGTAAAGGAATTGTAGGGGCGACCCGCTGCAATAATGAACAGGGAAATTACCTAACTTGATCGGGTCGCCCGATATTAAATGAAAATCAATTCCAACTTGCCGTGAAGTGGGCAAAAGCTAGAAAGGATAATAGAAGCGTTTCTAGGTTGATAACTCTTACCCACGATGGCGAATTGACACAGCTAAAATTGTGGATTAGATGTGACGATTGAATCGGGCGCACGGAGCGTGCGCCCCTACGATTTCGAGACTTGTTAGCCGCTGATTTGAGTCAGTTGGGGAACAGTTTGTTGGTTTAACTGTTGCACCAATAAGTTGAGAAATAAGCCCACATCTGTTACCACACCCAGAGACTCAACTGAACCGCGATCGCATAATTTGGTGACAACGGCGGGATTGATGTCCACACAGACAATTTGCACGCCTGCGGGGGTCATGTTGCCGACGCCAATGGAATGTAGCATGGAGGATAACATCAGAATCATGTCTGCACCATGCAACAAACGGGCGTATTCCTGTTGGGCGATAATGGTATCGGTGATGGTGTCGGGTAGGGGTCCATCATCGCGAATGGAACCTGCTAAGGCAAAGGGTATCCCCTGTTTGACGCATTCGTACATGACGCCACGCTTGAGGATACCTTGATCGACAGCCCGTTCAATGGTGCCACATCGTCGGATACAATTGATTGCTTGCAGGTGGTGTCGATGTCCACCGCGAACGTTGATTCCTTGCTGCATATCTACGCCTAGGGATGTACCAAACAAGGCTTGTTCGATATCATGAACCGCGATCGCGTTTCCACCGAGTAAGGCTTGTACGTATCCTTGGCGAATTAACCTGGCTAAGGCGTCACCCCCGCCTGTATGGATAACCACTGGACCGGCGGTAATGACGACTTTCCAGCCGCTTTCCCGATAGGTGAGTAAATCGTTAGCAAGACGTTCTACAATTAAACGGACTTGGCGTTCACTGGATACACCAGAGGACATGAAACTAAATTCGCGATCAGGTGGGTTGGCTGGGGTTTTATCCTGGATACGAATCCCCTCGTCTCCAACAACCACCAAATCGCCAACTTCCAAATCTCGCAACAGTTTGCACTCGGCGGATAGGGTGGGGGTATAATTGATTGCGATCGCGGCATCCATGCGCTGGTTTTTTACCCGTAACCATTCCCCGGCGATAAAGACATCTGTAGGATAAATGGTTGTACTGTAGAAGTTGTCTGGGGCGACTCCAGCTTTAGTCACGGATGCGACATGGGCTTCTTCAGTATAGGAACAGAGGGACAATTGGGGACAATGGAGTAATTGAGTCATAATTCTTCTGTGATGGGTGTGAGGATGGAATTGGTGATCTTCGTTTTCACGGTATGTAGTGCAACGAAGCGCTATAAGTGTTGAGTGGGAGATGTGTAAATTGTGTAGGGGCGAGATTCACGACTATCCTTTCGGTTTCACAAAAGAAAGATAGATTAGGACTTAAGCAAAGCCTCTATGTGTAGGGTGTGTTAGCGCAGCGTAACGCACCTTTGCCACGGTATGTGGTGTAGGTAAACCCGCCCCGACTCAAGTTTCTAGACTTCCCGTGAAACGTTAAAATTGGCGATGGGTTCAGTTAGGCGCAGGGTTAAACATTTGGCGGTTCCTCCAGATTTGAGGAATTCCGAAAGCGGGGTTTCAATGACTTGGAAACCGATGGTGGTTAAACGATGTTTGAGTTCGTGACTGGCTTGGTGCAAGATAATTAAATTGTCGATATTGACTGCATTACAGGCAAAATTCTCAGCATCAACGCCTGAAATGGGAATCCGCCGCGTTTTGGGGATGCGCTTTTCAATTAGGCGGTTGGAATTGTGATCGAAGGCGCGGGGATTATAGAGGAGATAGCCACCCGTTAACGGACAAAAGCAGGTATCCAGGTGATAAAATCGCGAATTAATCAGGCGTAGGGAGACAACCTCGATATCTAGCCAGGAGGCTAAGTAAGCATGGGAATCGAGTGTAGAACGGAAGCCGTATCCCGCCCAGAGTAAGGCTTCGCCTCGGTCAAGTAGGGCGTCTCCTGCACCTTCAAAGGGTAAGTTAGGTGGGAGTTCATAGACAGTAAAGCCTTGCTGTTGGAAGTAAGCGTTAAAGAAGGGTTCTTCCCCCTGGCGTTGTGGATGACGAAAGCGACTGACGATGGCTTTATCCCCACGGATAACTCCGGCGTTGGCGGTAAAGACGAAATCGGGTAAACCTGGTTGGGGTGGGATCAGTTCTACGGTGGCGTGTTGGTTGATACTGTGGTAAAGTTTTTCCCATTGTTGGAAGACGCGATCGCGTTGAGTTTGGTGCAGGTTGCCTTCCATCCAAGGATTAATGATGTAGTCCACGTCAAAGTAGTCAGGACGACACATGAGAATGCGCTGGCATTTTTGGCGTGGTGATGGTTCTGGATGCATCAGCCGGGATTGGCGATTTGCCAAACCGGGATTAGTTTGAGAAATGATGGTATTGTGCATGATAATTAGAGGTGATTTGAATGTGGCTCTAACTCAAGTGATATGCTAGGGTTAGAGCTTTTTTTTGATCAGATCGTCGGTTAGAAACCGCAGCTACATAGAGGAAACCCTTGATTGTTCCAGATACCCAGTTGCGGTTAAACCTAACGGGAAGGGATTTGTTTCTGTAGGGGCGGGTTTTACCATTAACGTTTTGGGTTGATCCAAATTTAACTAAACCCGCCCTGACTACGTTTTCCCTGATCCCCTCTATTCGTTACTACCTCCATTGCGCCCAATTTCGCACAGAAATCGCCAAAAAAAATTTTTTGCCCAAAATCTGCGAAAACTTTCTGTTTCAGCCGTGTAACCCAATAGGAGTATCCATACCCCCAAGCCATTCCTCTGGGGAATTGGAATCAAAACCAATAGCGGCTTAACCATGTCCGCAGGAGAACAGTATGTCAAATCAGGGATGGAATCTGTTTTACCGCCAACTCATCACATCCGTGGCGTCATCGGCGATTAATGTTTACCAAAAGATTCGCGCCGATGATTCCGTCAGAAACCCTGTCGTCTCACCTTACCTAAATGCCTGTGGCTATATCCTCAGCCTCTGTGTCTTAATCAATAGTAGCCCTGTACAAGCCCAACCAATTGTTCCCGCAGCAGATGGGACAAATACAATTGTTACACCCAATGGGAATCAATTTGATATTCAGGGGGGAAGTCTTTCTGAAGATGGGGGTAATTTATTCCACGATTTTGAACAATTTGGACTTAATTCCGGTCAAACGGCTAATTTCTGGGCAACTCCCCATATTCAGAATATCTTAGGGCGGATAAGTGGGGGTAATCCCTCGCTGATTAATGGGAAAGGTGATTGTTTGGGCGGATGATACGACTCGTTTTTGGGGAAATATTAGCGCCCGTGGTGGGATGGCGTCGGGGAATGGCGGGTTTGTTGAGGTGTCGGGAAAGCAGAATTTGATGGTTCAGGGAACGGTGGATTTGAGTGCGGCGAATGGCGGTTTGGGGACGTTGTTACTTGATCCGACAGATATTGAAATTCGGGATGGTTCGGGGAATGGGACAAATGATGACACGTTACCGGATTTATTTCAAGCTGAACCGGGTTCTCCTTTTGTGATTTATGAGACGACATTGGAAGGGTTGGCAAGAGATACGAATATTATTTTGGAAGCGACGAATAATATTGTCATCAATGATTTAGCGGATAATGAATTAAAATTTTCCAGGGATACCAATCTCACATTAACAGCAGATGCTGACGGTGATGGTTTGGGTTATTTCTTGATGAACCCTAATGACACTATTTATTCAATTGCAGGAACTGTATCGATTTCCGGAGTGGGTCTAACTCTGGGAAATATTACTACCAGGTCTGGCAATATCATCCTTAATAGCAGCGGTAATATCAACGCAGGGGAATTGAACTCGTCCCCTAACGGTATTGATTTTGCAAATCTTGCTTATAGTGACGGTGGTCATATCACCCTTAATGCTGTTAACGGGAACATTGTTACAGGAGAAATTAACTCTGGAGGTAATTATTATCAAAGTGTTGGTGGCGATATAACCTTCACCGCTACTGGTGACATTACAACGGAAGGAATTTTTTCAAGTCATGCTTCTCCTTTTAGTGGTCGCAGCCAACTAGGAGGAAAAATTACGCTAACAAGTACAGAAGGATCTATTCACACAGGCATTATAGACTCATCTGATAGTATTTTTGGTTTAGGTGGTGGCAAAGGGGGCGATATTACTCTTACAGCTAACAGGAGCATAACGACTGATGATATCAACTCTAGCACTGGTCCCCTTGGCGGTAGAGGAGGTCATGTTGAACTATTTTCTAATGGTGATATCAGTACAGGAAATATTAATACTAGCAGTGATTATTGGTATGGTGGCAATATTACCTTAACCAGTAATCTTGGAGAGATAAATTTTGGAGATGTAAATTTGTCAGGTCGTAGTATGGGGGGTGGAGGTCTTCCAGCAGTTCCACCCGATTGCAGCGGAAACCGCTGTAATGATTTTGAGGTTGTTGAAGTAAATTTGTTTTCAGGAACACTAACGGTCAATACCAACCCTGAAAACCCAGTAACCAATGAATCAGAGGCTAGTCAAACTTCTAACAAAACTCCCACACTGGATTCTAATCCAATGCCTAATTCAGCCTTTGATTCCAGTTTTAATCAAACATCTACTTTCAATATTCCTTCTAACAATCCAGATAGTAGTTCCACTAATCAAGCTAGTAATATTTCTAATTTTCCACCGGAGTTTGTTCCTACGTCATCACCACTACCGCTAACATCGCCTATTCCTACATTCGACAATCCAGTGCTTGAAGACCCAACTAATGCGGGAAATTTAGAAGATAGGATACTTGAAGTAGAGGAATCGCGAACAAAAGAATTTGAAGAATACTTCGGAGAAAAATTCCCAAACCAACTCATGTCAGTTACACAGATTCAAGCCATGCTGGGTGAAGTTGAACGCCAAACTGGGATAAGATCTGCTGTTATCCATATCGCCATATCCGATAATCAGATAGAACGCATAATGATTTCTTCTGGTGGTAAACCTGCTGGTGAAAATACTCTGGAAGCTAACAATGAAACTTTGCTCCAGCTAGTTAACGATTTTTTATATTCAGTACAAGAAACCCAGACGGAACTCTATAAAGCTGATGCTCAAAAACTATATGATTTGCTGATTCGACCCTTAGAGGCTGACCTGCAAGCGCAAAATATAGATACATTATTGTTCTCATTAGGGTCAGGTTTGCGTTCTATCCCACTGGCAGCTTTACATGATGGACAACAGTTTTTAGTAGAAAAGTATCGATTTAGCCTCATCCCTTCCTTAACTCTTGCCGATATCCGCTATGAAAATATTACCAACAAAAAACTGGTCGCAATGGGAATCTCCCAATTTCCATCAGGACAAGAACCATTGCCCAGTGTACCCGAAGAAATATCAACCATAGCTCAAACGCTGGAGTCAGGGAGAACCTTTTTTGACCAAGATGTGACAATGAATAATTTGAAGGCACAACGCCAGCAACCGTTTCACATCATTCATCTAGCTACCCATGCTAAATTCCAACCTGGAAAGGTGAACAACTCCTATATTCAACTTTGGGATGAAAAACTACAATTAGATGAGTTAACCCGTTTTAAATGGTCTGATCAACCCAAGGTAAATCTGTTGGTTTTAAGTGCTTGTCAAACTGCATTGGGGGATAAAGATGCCGAGATGGGTTTTGCTGGATTAGCGGTAAAAGCTGGGGTGAAATCTGCTGTCGCTAGTCTCTGGAGAGCCAATGATGGCGCAACATTTAAGCTGATGACCAATTTTTATCAACAGTTGAGTGCATCATCTATAAAAGCTGAGGCATTGCGACAGGCACAACTAGCTATGTTACGTGATGAAAACGTATCCCATCCGGCTTATTGGGCAGCTTTTACTGTAATTGGTAGCCCTTGGTAACTTTTGCGCTGTAGAGAAGAGTTTATTGGGTAGATTTTATCTCTCATACAGCTAGCCATCAAGTTTTCAACAGTCACACTAAAGGAGGTGATAACGCATACAACAACTGACAGTCAACTCAGCTCAATGCTTACAGAGAAATCGATAAAGTTGAGCAAGCGTACTTCTGAGCAACCAATCCTAAGTAACAGTTTGAACAGTCTCAAGTAAAGAAGGAGTATCTCCAATGAAAATGATTTTCACGGTTCTGTTTCTTTTATCTAGTGTGGTGATGGTATTTCCTGTAAAAGCACAAGTAATACAGTCGTCATCAGAGTCAGTTCCAGATTTTCCACCTGAATTAGATGTAGCATCACCACCAGTAGCACCACCACCAGTAGCACCACCATTACCACTACCAGTAACACCAATTCCAGAACCACAACCCGAAGAGCCACAAAAAATTCCCGAACCCTCTTCTATCGCAGGCATTTTGGCATTGGGTGCATTAGGAGCAACTTCGCTGCGGCGACGCCAAACCAAATTAGGCGGTAAGTTGAGCAAGCGAACCTGATATAAGCTGTTCGGCATTTAAACCTTAATGTCAATAATGGCGAAAGGATGGTAGTGCGAGCATCTTGCTCGCTACTAATACCCAATTTAAATGCATGACAGCTTAAATCTGCCTGACTTTGAAAGCTGGGAAATAACTGATACTGTTGGGTCAATTAACTAGGGGAAAGACCCCTCCCTAGCCCTCCCCGGCACGGGGAGGGGCTTTGAGGCTACCCCAGATCCCTAATACTTATTCAGCAAGCCCTAGCTTAAAGTTAAACTGGGGTAATTATTGCTTCAGCCAGTTTAGAGACACGGGTAGGTACGACAACATCAAGTAGACAAGCTGTCCGCCATGAACTTGAACGAAAATGTCAAAAAAGCGTAAATTACTAGAAAAAGTTTTGGCTGGATCAAAAAACATCCAGTTTAATGAATTCGTCACTCTAATTGAAGCTTTTGGGTTTACCCTATCCCGCATCAATGGTAGCCATCACATCTTTAACCATCCTGATATTCCCGAAATCGTCAATATCCAAAATAAGAAAGGCAAAGCAGTGGTCTACCAAGTCCGACAATTCCTAAGCTTGATTGAAGAACACGCCCTTACACTTGAAAGTAATCTAGACGAGGACAATTCATGAAAGATTATCATATCAATATCTTCTATAGCGAAGAAGACGAAGGCTACATTGCAGATATTCCCGATCTGAAATATTGTTCAGCCTTTGGTGAAACCATTGAGGAAGCCGTCCAGGAAATTTTGCAAGCTAAAGCTGCTTGGCTAGAAACGGCAAAAGCAGAAGGAAAGCCAATTCCCACGCCAAAATATAGACCTGCTATCTATCAAATTGCTTCTTAATTTAATAGTCAGCCCGATAAACCGCCCGGAGCCCGGAGTTCAAACTCCGGGCTAATAGCTCAAGTCCACTAAAGTGGACTAAAATTATTTGGTAGTCTTGAGCTTTTGGTTCCTTGGGTTTTAACCGAAGGCGGGTTAACGCTTGAGCTTAAATTGAGTCAACCCTGCGAAAAACCTCAATATCACCCGTGTAACGTAATAGAAAAGGATATATCCCCCAGTTAACCCGGTTTATGCATCGCGATGACTTAACCCCAAACCCACCCATTCCCCCTACCCTTGGCAATCATCCCAAGGAACAACCCCCATCAACCATAACCCATGCAACTCACACCCATTCAACCGATCCAATCATGGACGATCGCAATGAACAACTCCGCCACCTTATCGCCACCGCCTGCACTGATCCCCCTGGAAGTTGGCAACGTCGGCAAACTATGAGTCAGGTACATAAACTCGTGATGAATTCTGGAAAACTTTGGAAAGGATATCGAGAGGATCAACCTTACTATAAAGATGCACTCCAACAAATGTGGGAATACTGTTGCCAACATCCCGAAGACTATGAACCCACCCTAAAAAATGTGACAACCTGGCTAGATGATGAACTAAAAAAGCGACTCAGGCGCTTCCGAGATGGCAATCGCCGCCGACGAGACATCCCCGCCAGTTACCTGCGAATTGAAACCGAAGAAGGGCAAGTTCTCGACCCCATTGACACTAAAGCCTCTCCCCCAGATCATAATCCGCGATTTCTAGAAATGTGGGAAAAAACCGAAGCCTGGGTTCGCCATGATCCCGATCAGGTATTACGCCACACTTGCTTTAGAAATCGTCCCCAGATTAATGCCCAAGTTTTATTACTACGACATAACTTATCACCCCAAAAGACACCGTGGAAAATTATCGCTGCTGAATTTAACCTCACCCCCGCTGAAGCCAAAGACTTACCCAAATTTTATAGCCGTCGATGTAAACCGCTACTCGAACAATTTATAATTGCCCAAGGATATATAGACGAAAACGATATCCGTAAACCTAGGAAATAACTATGATTAACTCCACAGAAATTACCGACGATTTATCCATTCCGATGCCGATTACCCAGGAATCCCTCCAGATTGCGGAAGCCTTTGCCCAACAGCAGCCGCATCCGCAACAGTATGAACAAGTCTATCTGAATACTCTAGCCGTTTGTGCTGTCAATAACTATCTACGAATCCTGGATATCCCCACCAATTTAAATGCTGGCGATAGCTGGAATCCCGCCATGCGTTTATTCTTTGATGTCGCCGACTTAGACGTAACTGGAATTGGGCGGTTAGAATGTCGCCCCCTGCGTTCTCCAGACTCCTTGACAGATACACCTGTTTGTATGATTCCCCCAGAAGTTCACGAGGATCGGATTGGTTACGTTATTGTACACATTGATACCCAAAATCAGCAAGCTAAACTTCTGGGATTTACTGACAGCGTAGACAGCGAAGAACTCCCCTTAAGTCAGTTGCGATCGCTCAAAGATTTACTCACACATTTACAGCACCTCCAAGAGGCGCAAACTGTTCCAGAACCCATACAGTTGAGTCAATGGTTGGATAATGTTTTTGCCGTTGGTTGGGAGAAACTAGAAGCACTGCTTGAGTTACCCCAAGACCCCGCTTTTAGCTTCAGAACTCATTCTGAACCATCAACTAATGGCGTGAAATGCGGCAAACGTATGGAGTTTCAAAAAGACAGTGACTCAGTAGCTTTATGTATTGGCTTAAAACCCACCCATTCACCCCAAATGGGTATCTCTGTTGAAGTCTATCCCACAGGATGTCAAGTCTATCTTCCCCAAGAACTTCAAGTCATCCTACTCGATGAAGATGGAAAAGCGGTGATTCAAACGGAAACCCGAACCACCGAACATATTCGCTGGCGTTTCAAAGCTGATCCCGGTGATCAGTTCAGTATCAAATTAGCGTTAGGTGATGTTAATATGACGGAAGCATTTGTTGTCTAATCAAACAGGATTTAATCGTTAAATCGGGCGCAAGCCTTCATTGGTATCAACTTAAGGTAGAAAAGCAATGCTGCCAAGGTTTTAAGCTGTGTCTATCTACTCATTGACATTTTCCCCCTCATCCCCTAACCCCTTCTCCCTCCGTGGGGAGAAGGGGGATCGGATTATCTTGCTCCCCTCTCCCCGGTGTGGGAGAGGGGCTGGGGGTGAGGGGTTGAGCTTAAGTTGACACCAATGGCAAGCCTTGCGCCCCTACAGTCACCATTGTCGGTTCAATCGAGGAACGAAACCCAACAAAAACTAACGTTATGCTGTTGGGTTGAGCGAAGTCGAAACCCAACCTACTTAATAAACTGTTCCCCCCTTCCAGGGTATCTATTCAACCCAGATATACCATGACTAAACTCGTCATTTTTAGACCCGTTGGCAACTTAGAAACCCAAGGATTTTCTGTCCATCTGATAATTCAGGAAAAAAGTGACTCCTCCGCCGAAAATCAGCCAACGATTCACACATTACTTGACCTCGATCAAACCAATGCATTACCCCCTAATCCCGAATTAGCCGCCCACTTACACCACCATTGGCTAGAACTCTATCGTCCCTTGGGTGAACCAGCACGAACCCGAAAACTAAAAGCCGTAGAAGTTGAGTATGAAGGAACCCTAAAACAGCGAATTCACGACTGTAAAACCTCTGCCCAAGAATTACGCGATCGCATGAAAGCATGGCTGGATTCAGACTCCTTTCATTCCCTAGACAAACAACTGCGAGAAAATTTAAATCCCGATGATCAAATTCAATTCCTAATTCGCACCGAAGATCCCCAATTACTCAAACTTCCCTGGCAAGAATGGGATTTTTTTCACCATTATTCCCAAGCTGAACCCGCCCGCATTCCCCTGCAATCTCAACCCACTGGAACATCCCCGAAGACACCCCACCCCGCTAAAATAAGAATCCTCGCTATTTTAGGTCATAGCCAAGATATCGATGTTGACAAAGACCGAAAACTATTGGAAAATTTACCCAATACTGAAACCACATTCCTCGTCGAAAAGACGCACCAAGAAATAAACGACCAGTTATGGGAACAATCCTGGGATATTATCTTTTTCGCCGGACATAGTGAAACAATTAATGATACCGGACGTATTTATATTAATCCCACCGATTACCTAACCGTTAACGAACTCTGGTGCGCCTTAAAAAAAGCCGTAAAACGGGGGTTAAAACTGGCAATATTCAACTCCTGTGATGGCTTGGGACTCGCCCAACAATTAGACGACTTGAATATCCCCCAAATGATTGTCATGCGGGAATTAATTCCCGATAAAGTTGCCCAAGCCTTTTTAACGTATTTTCTCACTGAATTTGCCGGGGGTCAATCATTCCATCAAGCAGGGTAAACGGTGCGTTACGCTGCGCTAACGCACCCTACGATTGGTAACAATTGGTAACAATTGGTTAGATAAATGTATACACCTCTAACACCGGGCGTGTATTATTTATGGACAGTTGAAACTCGCGATCGCGGTTCGGTTGAGGAAAATATACCTGAACTTGGTTTCAGAATCCTGGATAGCCAAACCCAAGCCCAAATCAAGACAGCCGCCTCCCAAATTCTCGCTAATAATCAACTCAACCCAGAAGCCAAAGCCCTATCCTTGGTCAACCTTTACCTCAGCCACGATTTGAAACAAAACGCCATTGAAACTCTAGACGATTTAGTCAGTCAAGGAAACCCAACCGCCGCTATTTATCACCAAATGGGTACACTCTATCGACAAATAGGATTATCTCAGCTTGCTGTCCAAAACTATCAGAAAGCTCTTGAACTTGCAGCTAGTCAAGATACGGATATTCCCGCCCTCGTTGCAGAAGACTTAGGTGAATTTTACACCGCATTGGGGGAAATCAAAAAGGCTAGGGAATGGTACAATCAAGCCCTAGCCCACTATGAAGCGTTAGGCGATATCCAACGGGTGAATGAACTGTAAAAAAAAGGTTGAGATACTCTTTGAAAAATGATGAACAGTAACTTTTTGGCTCAACTATAGGGATAAACTTGCCACAGTTTTGTGAAGTCATCAACAATCAACAATCAACAATCAACAATTTACCGCTATGCTATAACATTGGTGTTATCAGTTGCGCCCCTAAGATGACTTTAATTCTCACCAATGATGATGGAATAGATGCTCCAGGGATTCAATCACTCCAGCAAGCGGTTAAGGGTAAAGGCGTCATCGTCGCGCCTCAAACCCATTTATCCGGTTGTAGTCATCAAGTTACCACGCATCAGCCCATCCAGGTTCAACAGCGCTCAGAATTTGCCTACGCAGTCGCAGGTACACCCGCCGATTGCACCCGTCTCGCCCTGACTCAACTGGTGCAAAACCCCCAATGGGTACTCTCTGGGATTAATGCAGGCGGTAATCTAGGAGTAGATGTGCATATTTCCGGTACAGTCGCGGCGGTGCGGGAAGCGGCAATTCTGGGAATTCCAGGGATTGCGATTTCCCACTGGATTAAACGCCCTTTGGTGATTGATTGGCAAGTGGCCAGCTGTTGGGCAACCCGAGTGTTAGGGGAGTTATTTCAACGTACCACTCCTCCAGGTATGTTTTGGAATGTCAATTTACCTCACCTAGAACCCGGTTCTCCAGAACCCGATATCGTATTCTGTAAACCGAGTATTCAACCCTTACCGGTTAACTATGTTGTAGAGGGGGATCACTATTACTATAAAGGCGAATATGCCAAACGCGATCGCGCCCCCGGTACAGATGTTGATATTTGTTTTAGCGGTAGTATCGCCGTGACTCTTCTTTCTCTTTGAATTCCCAATTTTCACGGGAAATCTAGCAACCTGCATCGGGGCGGGTTTAGTTATATCTGGGTGTAACCGAAACGATAGTAGTAAAACCCGCCCCTACACCGCCAATAATGGAGCGGCTTGTAATAGGGTTTGGGTATAAGGATGCTGGGGATTCGTAAACAACGTTTCCGTTTCTGCCATTTCCACAATCTGACCCCGATTCATCACCGCGATCGCGTCACAGAAAAACCGGGCTACCCAAAGGTCATGGGTAATAAATAAATAGGTTAACTCAAACTCCTGTTTTAGCGATCGCATTAATTCCAGTACCTGCGTCTGCACAGTTGCATCTAACATACTCACGGGTTCATCACAGATAATCAAACGGGGACGAGTAATCAACGCCCGTGCGATCGCGACTCGTTGCTGTTGTCCTCCGGATAAGTCTCTGGGATAGCGGTGGTAGTAGTCGTCTGGAGGCGTTAATCCCACCCGTTCCAGCATTTCCATCACCTGATGTTTCGCTTCTGTTGCTTTGGCTAGGTGGTGGATAAATAGAGGATCAGCAATACTATCACCCACTGTCATTAGGGGATTCAAACAAGCCAAGGGATCTTGAAAAATCATTTGGATGTGTCGCCGCATATCCCGTAGGGATTTCCGGTTCAGTTGGGTTAAATTAATACCTTGAAATTCCACAATACCAGAGGTGGGTGGAATCAGTTGCAAAATTGTGCGCGATAGTGTACTTTTTCCACATCCTGATTCTCCCACCAATCCCAAAACTTGACCCGGATACAGATCAAAGCTAACCTCATCCACGGCTTTGATCAGTTGAGGTTCGCGGGAAAACAATTGGGCAATAAAATTTTGTTCTAAGGTGAAATACTGCTTTAACTGTTGCACTCGGAGAATGGGTGTTGGTAGATTGTTCTTCGATGGCGTAGAGACGTTGCATGCAACGTCTCTACATTGTTCCCCATCATTCACCGTTTGCATAAGCAGCGCCGCTTGCAGGAGCGATCGCGTATACTCATGCTCAGGGTAGTGCAAAATGTCCCCAACTGCCCCTATTTCTACCAGTTTGCCCCCATACATCACCGCCACGCGATCGCAGTATTCCCCTACCATTGCCAAGTCATGGGAAATTAACAACAGCGCCATCTCCCGTTCTTGGCATAGTCGCGTCAGTTCCTGTAATATCTGGGCAGATACGGTGACATCTAGACTCGTGGTTGGCTCATCCGCGACAATCATCTTAGGATTGAGTAAAAGGGCGAGTGCGATCGCGACTCGTTGCCGCATTCCGCCACTAAATTCATGGGGATACTGGGACCAACGGTTAGCCGGAATCTTCACCGCTTCTAGGGTTTCAATTGCCTTTTGCTTACACTCAGAACGCGATAACTGAGGTTGATGCGCTTGTAAGGTTTCCAGACAATGATCCCCAATCGTCATCAACGGATCAAGGCGTGTCATTGGATCTTGAAATATCAGCGCCACCACTCCCCCGCGAAACTGGCGCAGTTGAGTTGGGTTCAACTCAAAAACAGACTCTCCTTTAAATTTAATTTGTCCTTCAATTTTTGTTGCTGTTGGTAATAACCGCATCGCGGCGCGTCCCAGAGTGGATTTACCACACCCCGACTCTCCCACTAATCCCAATCTTTCTCCAGGATTCAGGGTAAATGAGACATCATCCACCGCCCAATATCCCGGATTACTTGGATAGGCAATGTGTAAATTTTCGATACAAAATAAAGTCATTATTCACAAGATTGTTGTGTGCCATCGGGCAGAATGGCGTTACAGAGATTCGCTTGGTTAAGATTAGCCCCCTCTAGATTAGCCCCCTCTAGATTAGCCTCTTGTAGATTAGCCTTCTGCAAATTCGCCCCCGCTAAATTAGCATTACTCAAATCGGATTGAAACAAGGTTGCTTCCTCAAAGTTCGTGTTTTGAAGGTCAGAATTATACAGACTCGCACCACTCAGATTCACATTGCGGAAATTGGCTCCGTTTAAATTAGCATTAAATAAATTAGCACCCCGTAGTTCACGTTCCTCAGCCCCTTGATTCACAATTTCCCAAACCAAACGCCATTTGAGATCAAGGGTAGTCTCTTCATTAATTTTGGCAGTTATCAGGTTAGCATTTTCTAGATTAGCTCCGGCTAAATTAACATTTCCGAGTTCGGCATTTCTTAAGTTGGCATTGGTTAAATCGGCATTACTCAGGTCAGCATAGCGCAATTCAGTATTAGTCAACTGAGTACCTTGAAGATTAGCCCCTCGTAAATTGACAATAAATAAATACGCTTCAGCTAAATTGGCATTTTCTAAATTTGCGTTTTCCAGATTCAACCCTTCTAAGTTCGCACCTGACAAATCCGCCCCCGCTAACGCTTGTCCGGAAATTCCTTGATTAACCAACTCCCAAATGAATAACCATTTGTCATTCAGAACCGTTTGACTATTAAATTGGGTTCCCCTTAAATCGGTGCGAAATAACTTGGCATTTTCTAAGTTAGCGCCTTTGAGGTTTACCCCTCTTAATGAGGTTCCTTCTAAATTAGCGTCACCGAGATTGGCTCCTTCTAGAGATGCATTGGCTAATTTAGCCTGTCTTAAATCGGTTTCCTGTAAATTGGTACGAGTCAGATTAGCATTCTGTAATGAAGCATTCATCAGGTTTGCTTTCCGCAAATCTGCAAATTGTAAGTTGGCATTCTGGAGATTAGCGTCTTCTAAATTCGCCTCTTGTAGATTAACGTTAAGAAGTTTGGCACGAAATAAATTAGCGTTAGCGAGTTGAGCATTCCGGAGATCTGCATCCTCTAAATTTGCCCCAGCAAGTCGGGCTTCCCGTAAGTCAGCTTCTCTTAAATCGGCTTCAACTAAGTTAGCGCCTTCAATATTAAACCCCCTGAGATTCCGCTTCCTCAAACGCACTCCCCGCAGATTACAAGTCGGACATTCTCCTTCATCTAAGAGCTTTTCTACATCTTGATCCTTGGCGGCTTGCACAGAATTGCTGAGACATAGCAGGATAACTAGAGCGATAGTTGTAAAGCCGATGGCTAAAGGCAGGGTTTTAATCGTGGATAAACGCATAGAATAGTTAGTATAGATAAGTATTTACTATTTTAAACCAGCATGTAAAAAAACTCGAATTCAGAATTTATTAATCCATTGTAGGGGCGGGTTTAGGGACTCAATTGGGCTGGTTACCGATAACTGAACAACAAAACCCGCCCTTTATTCAATGGCGCTTTGGCTCAACCCCTTACATAAACGTAGCTTGCTTCTCGATGAAAGCGAGTATGACGTAGCTTGCCATTCCCCACCTGAATATCGGTGGGTTACGGCGGATAGCTGATTAAATAATTATCGCCTGAATTAAATTCCGCCTAACCCACCCTACGATTTATACAATTTTCAACATACCTTGATTAGGACGCACGGAATGTGCGCCCCGACAATCCCGCCCCTTTAAAATTGCAATGTGGTTCGTATTGTGCCAATGAAGACATCATCGTTATCGCTATTATGATCCGGTGCAGTTAACCAAATTATCCCTGGTGTAATTGTAATATTATCGGTTAACTTATACTGGTAGAATGCTTCTAGATGTAGGGAGGTACTCGGATCATCAATGCCTAAATTCTTCAGGCGATCGCTCCCGGTGACTTTGGGTTCCATCCCGATAATAAATCCGCCTAGATTGCCAGTTTTGCCGAAATCCGGTAAGGCTAATGTTAGCGCCCAATACCATAAATTAGCATCCCCTTCATCAATAACATTGGCTTTGGTATAACCCGCCCATCCTCCAACCACAAATCGGGGATTAAGTTGTATGGAAGCAGCGAGGTTAACGGAATTTGTAACGACGGGTAAGTCTAATTGATTGACTAAATTAGTGTCTTGACTGCCGACTTGCCAGTCTTGGTTATACGCATTAACATAAGTCAAGCCAATCGTGGCGCGATCGCGAAGCTCAAATTTGACTTGAGCTAATGCGCCATAAGCCCCATCAAATAAGCCGTTACCGGGTTTCGGATTTCCGCCATTCCCAGCTAAATAGCCTAAACTGACTTCTAAGTGATCATTTACTGCATGTCTTACCCCGACACCCGCCCCACTGACGAGATAATAAATCGGCGCACGAGTAGCAAAGCGAGATACCGCCCCACTCGCGCCATCCCCATCCAGGTAAGGGTTAATCGTATCCGTAAAGTCATCCGCCGCCCCAGCATTCGCCGCGATCACGACTTGCGTCTGATTCCCGATCGGGAAACGGTACAATAAAGCATCAATCTCCAAGTCACTATCACTAGCCCCAGTAAAAGATAGTTCCCCTTCCGGTGTACCTGTGCGACGTTCCAGACGCCCTAATCCTTCCGCTTGTAGTCGGGTTCGCAGTAAATCTTGACCCGTGAAACTGGTGTCTAAATTTAAGCGGGTACGATGTCCCAATGTGGTGACAGTATCATCCTCAGAAACAATCCCCGCCGCGCCAATAATAACTTCTCCATCCAGTTGGGTTGTTGTCGAAAATTGGGTCAGTTCCAGTTCTCGAGTTCGGGCGGTTAAGGCATCTACATCACCCCGTAGCAGGGAGAGTTCTAAAACAAATTCATTGGTTAACTGTTCCAGTGTGGCTAAGTCTGTGGGAGGAACATCGCCTCCCCTAGCAATTAAGGATTGGATTTGATCTAAAGCCTGACGTAATCCGGCGGCAAATTCGTAGCGAGTCATTGACCGATTGCCTCGGAATGTGCGATCGCGATACCCTGTGAGTATGCCATATCGTTCAATGAGCGATCGCAAGGCGGTATATGCCCAATCACTGGGCTGTACATCCCGCAACTGGGAAACATTCGTCACTTGACCTAAGCTATTATTATCCTCGTACTGATTAATTGGGTATATTCGGTTCTCAGTCGGATCACTCGACTCATTCCCTACTGTTTCTGGACTCTCTAAGGTTTCCCCTAAAACACAAAACTCCCCCCCACCCCCACACCCCTGCACCTCAACCTCTTGTGCCGTAACAGTTCCAGCCCACACTACCCAAAACGCGATCGCAGTACTCATCCACAGCAGTTTCGGCAAAATTTGATCCATTTTTCGGTTTCTCCTTATGTCCGGTTGAATACTTAAGTAGGTGGGGACAATTAAAGTTAACGGTGGAGATTGTCATTCGTCATTTGTCATTTGTCATTTGTAAGGGTTTGAGGGGTGTTTATATAACTTCACCCCCTAACCTCTACTGTATCAGTTCAATAAGTGTATTTGTTTTTATCGTATCAAGGCTTATTTCTAGGATTTTATAAACCTTTAATCGTCGATTCCAGCTATTATCCCTAAATGATCGAAGTTTTTTCTTTCAAAACAGCGTCCGCGATTCCAAATTTGCCTCGATATCCTGACGAGTCCGCCAAACCGATCGCAATTCCTTCTGTGCATACAAGGGTAACTGATCACCAATATGCCCAGAACCCGGTTGTGTGGCATTGCCATAAACCGTGAGTACCCTTGCCTTAATCGGATCAGAAAACTCGATCGCGGCAATATAACTATCCCCAGCCACTGATTGCAACCCTGTCTCATCCATCGGGGCGAAATTAATCACCTGGAAACTGCCCAACTGCCCAGACGCGCCACTTCCCGGTAAATCCACATCCCCATACTTTAATCGCGCCCTCTCACCCCAAGGGACATCTAACCTCCCATACCCTGCTTTAACCCTAGCGGCGGCTTCTGCTAAAACCTCCACCGCCGCCACCGGATCTGCCAAACTATCAGGGGTAGTCAGAGGCGATTGGGGATTCCAACCTGTAGCAAACTGATTCGTATTCGGCATTAATTCTACCCAAGTGGCAAACAAAACCGTTCCGCGACTGTCTGCATTTGCCTGTCGATCCCAGTTGGCTAACACATTCGCGGCTTCATTGGCTAACTCATCCCCTGACTGTCGCGTTGCAGCAATTAAGTCATCGAGTATCCGATCTGCCAATTCTAGACGCGAGGAGAATTTCCGGGCAATCATCTCCTCAAAACTAATTGAATTCTCCCCCATCAACATTTTTGCCGATCGCTGGGCGCGGAAATTCATCGATTGGGGTGCCATGTAGGGCGGATAATCATCAGGATTAATCGCTTGGGGGAATGTAGTCGTCCAGGGTGGATCATTAGCATTTTGTAACCAACCCGTTTCTGGGTCAAGGATGCGAGGTAAATCTTGATAGGGGTGATACCTTGTCCATAAGGTTTCGGAGGTATCGCCGGGAACCACACCCTGCCAATAGTGCCAATCTCCCTGAGAACGCACTGGCACTTGACCATTAAATATATGTAAAATATGCCCGTCTCGGTCTGCATAGAGAATGGTAAACATGGGCAGTTGCAAACGGGCGACGGCTGTTTCAAAATCTTGGCGATTACGCGATCGCATCATATCCCACAACTGTGCCATTAATTGGGGTTGGTCTAACCCCACCACCCGCAACGCGATCGCATTCCCCTCCTGTGAACTAACGACAGAACCATGAATTGACCGCCGAATCACCAATTCCTGTTCCTCTAGTGTCCCATTGTCCTGCTTTACTTTTAGGGTTTTGGTTTCGGTTTCAAAAGGGCGAACTTGCCCATCAAACTCATATCCCCCATCCGCCAAAGTAAGTTCATAAGCCGTCCAACCCCGATGAGTGTTTACTGTCGCGGTCCAACCCAACTGATCATTAAACGCGATGGATAACATCGGCATTCCCACCAACGCCGCCCCATACGCATCAATCCCTGGGGCGGTTAACTGGGCTTCGTACCACAGGTAAAAATCAGACCAGGGTAAATGCGGATTCGCCAGTAGCATCGCATTCCCACTCGCCGAATGAGACGGTGCGATCGCCCATCCATTAGAACCCGCTTTGAAATCCCCCGATTGCAACGATTCCAAACGCTGGGGATTCACCACAAAATTAAAATGAGTCACCCGTTGCAGATGTGCCAACACATCCACCCCATCCACGGGCAAAACCACCTTGACCTTATCGTCAATTTGGTCATCATGTTCGGACGCATACCGATTAATCCCCGCCGCAAAGCTATCCAGATAACGCCGCATCGCTGGATCTTGCGCCTCGTACCATTCCCTTGCCCTGGCGGGAATACCCATAGTGCGGACATACTTATCGGAGTCCAAATAATCTTGCCCCCAATACTCTCCTGCCTTACCCCGTGCCTGTCCATATAACCTGAGAATAAGATTGCCATGACTCGCCGCTTGCGCCCAGCCAAACGCCTGGAATAGATTCTCGGTATTATTGCCGTAAATATGCGGTACGCCCCAGGTATCCCAAAGAATCTCTGTTTGATCGTCTCCAGTCACTGGACGGTGAATTCCCCAGGCTACAGTAAAAATAACCGTCAGCACTATTACGATCAAAACTGAAAATCTTTTGTTCAATCGGGACATTCGCAATTAAAATAAACGTCGATATTTTTGTATGACTATAAATTATAGACTTTATTTGTTTAATCAACCACAATGAATTGTAAAATATTCCTTGAGGCTGAGTTCCTTCTTGGCTGCACCATTTTAGTGGCAATACGTTAAACTAGAAATTAGGTTAAGAATGGTAACCTAAACATCTCTAAAAAGAATAGAACATTAATGTCCACTGCTTTAATTACTGGAGCATCGGCAGGACTGGGGGCTGCATTTGCTCAGGAACTCGCTAAACGGCAAACCGATTTAGTGATTGTGGCTCGTTCCCAAACCAAACTACAGCAACTTGCCCAAGATTTACAAGCCACCTATGGAATTCAAGTTGAGGTTATTCCCCAGGATCTTACCGTACCTGATGCCGTCTCCAACGTCTTTGAAATAGTCAATCAGAAAAATATTTCCATCGATTTACTGATTAATAATGCTGGGTTTGGCGACTACGGTGCCTTTAGTCAGACGTCTCGGCGTAAACAGCTAGAGATGATTCAGCTTAATATCCTGGCGTTGGTAGACTTGACTCATCACTTTCTCCCCCAGATGCAACAACGAGGTTCTGGAAGTATTATTAACCTCTCCTCAATTGCTGGGTTTCAACCGCTTCCTTATCTATCCATCTATTCAGCAACTAAAGCCTTTGTTCTTAGTTTCAGTGAGGCGCTTTGGGCAGAAAATCAGCACACGGGTGTTAAAGTTCTGGCAGCTTGTCCAGGACCAACGGAAACGAACTTTTTCACCACGGCGAATTTTGCCGAATATGCTCCTGAGAGTTTAAAACAGCAAACAACCGATTCCCCAGAGGTAGTGGTGCAGGAAATTCTCCAGGCTCTAGATGCTGATGATTGTACGGTAGTAACAGGGCGGTGGCAGAATAATTTTATCGCTAATCTGCCCCGATTTTTGCCCAGAAAAACCCTGGTACAGCTTGTCGAGCAGCAATTTCGTCCTCAAAAATAAAGAAAAAGGGAACAGGGAATAGGGAATAGGGAATAGGGGCTGTAGGGGCGGGTTTGACGGATAACTTATGGCGCCAAACCGATAACTTAACTAAACCCGCCCTTCTGGAAGTTACCACGTTCGATAAGGAAATGCCTCGGTTCACGAGCTATACATAAGTTTTATTGAAGTAAAAGATTAAGATTGCTAATTTTATTACTCTATACTGTTAAATCGTGTTGACTGATTAAAATAGATTATTACCAGAGAAGATAAAACTCAACATGACAAAGGTGCAACCCGGTTTAGGCTGCACCCTTTCAGTTGTCTGTATAAATCGAGGGGTCTGAAAACGAAAACGTTTAGATTAATCGAGGTAATCAAGGAATTATGACCAATTCGTCACGCCTCTGCTGCTATAGGAGCAGTTGAGGCTTAATAGTTCGCCACTGGCGTAATTTCGTCTCCTAACAGGGGTCCGTACAGATTGGAAGCACCCGTTTCGTGACTATTCCAGTTTCCTTGAATAAAGTAGATTCCATCATGGCTGGAAGCCGCGATTTTTCCCGTGTGACCCTTTAAAGAGCCTTTGGTGATTTGCACGAGTTCATGTTGCTTGTAAACCATTATGATTCCTCTGTTTCACGTTTGTTCAAAAATTAGCTTTTCTTACTTATACAGTATCTTGACAATTTTTTTACACCATCAGCAACGATCTTTAGACAGATTTTAGAAAGCCTTCAGATTTACAATGTCTTACAATAACACAGAACTCTGGAAACCGTTGGTATTGCTGGGGTATAAGCGATGGGCATCCAACAGAACAAACGAGAAAGCAGATAGTAGAGGGCAAAAGGTTCCCAGGAAAATGTACCCTAGTTCATGCCTAGGGGTGACTTCATCAGATTGGGTATACACCGTTGATCCCTTGCAGGAAATACAGCTTTGGGATCAATGGCACTGAAAAGCGTGCATTTGGGGAGCGCCAAAACCCTTGATATATCGTAGGGTGGGCATTGCCCACCGCTTCAAAACATCATGCTCATCCTGTCAAGATAGAACTATTACGTCTTTTTTCTAAGAGCAGATCCTCGCCCGGTGATGGATTTAAAGTAGAAGTATCATCTCCTAAATTTCTCCTCATGTAAAAAGGACGCTAAAAAATGATGGTTAAATCTTACCGCAGACCGATCCTGTCCTTTATCATCATGGTTGGTCTGGTATTCGTGACCTCCTTTCAATCCGTTGCTCAGGCTAGGGATGATGTCGTCAATGTCTATTTCTTCCACAGCAAAACCTGTCCCCATTGCCTCCAGCAAAAGCCGTTAATGGCTTATATCGATCAACACAATAAAAATGTTGAGGTTACGTCCCTTGAGGTTAACGACAATCCCAAGGAATGGCAGGAATTCCAAAAAGCGCGGGGAATCTCGTCCGGCGCGGTTCCTAGGACTGTGGTTGAGGATAAAATGTTCATTGGCTATAGCGAAGCCGAAGGACCCTTGGAATACATTCCAGTTCATCAAGCTTATATCGGCTACAAAAACCAAATTATTGCAGCGATAGAAACAGCCGTCGGATCTCCAATCAATTTACCCAAAACTGATCAAACGACTCAGCAACAAACCAGCCCCCCGTGGCAGGTCTTTTTAATCCCGTTCTGGTATCTCTGTAGTTATCCGTTTTTGAAAGACCAGCTTGAGAAACGACAAGGTAAACGCTATTGGATTGGCGGGTTGCTGGCAACAACGATCATCAGTCTATTTGTATTTCTTGCTCTCACCCCTGATGCTGTAATTAAAACCTTTGCCCAAGGGCTTCCCTTCCCCCTATTTGTCTCTACCATTGCCCTTGCTGACGGTTTTAACCCCTGTGCGTTCACGGTTTTAGTCATTCTGCTGTCGTTACTCACCTATACCCGCAGTCGCAAGGATATGACCTTGGTGGGGACAACCTTTATTATCACATCAGCGGTGATGTATTTTATCTTTATCATGCTGATGGTCTTGGCGGGTTCAGTCTTCCTGGAAAACTATGGCGTTCGATTTATGCAAATTCTGGGAATTCTGATTACCGGGGCGGGTCTGATCAATATCAAGGATTATTTTTGGTTCAAAAAATCTATCTCCCTATCCCTCTCAGAAAAACAACAGTCAACGATAAATAAACGAGCGGGAAAGATCGTCAGAAATCTGAGAAATGCTAAAGGCGATCGCAAGATGTTTCTCGCTGCATTAGCCGGGACTGTTTTATTAGCCGTCTTTGTAAATATTGTCGAACTTGGCTGTACAGCGATTCTGCCTGCGGTTTACATGACGGCGCTGTTACAGTATTGCTCAGATACAATTGGCTTGTGTCATATCTCGTGGACAGCGTTGTATGCCGGAATTTACGTTATTCCGCTGTTGGCTATTTTAGGCAACTTTATCTATTCGTTTAAGTCCACTCGACTCACTGAAAACCAAGGGAGAGTGCTGAAACTCGTTGGCGGACTATTTATGCTATTCTTTGGTCTGGCGATGATGTTTAAACCTGAGTTATTAACCCTGGGATAATCACACTGATTTCTCTGATTTTCAGCAATGGTAGGGGTGGGGAGTTCACAGGTTAGTCGCACTGATTACACGGAGGCGTTAGTTCTCTATGCAAAGGATTCGGCATTTCAACCTTAATGTCAATACTAGTGAAATCCTTGTAGGGCAGCATCTTGCTTGCTACTAATGCCCAATTTAAATGCACAACAGCTTAAAGGGGGAATTTTTTCTTCTCCCCCTGTTTTCGCATTGTATGAGTGAATTCAATTTAATAGGATAAAGGTGAAATTTCATCGCCCAGCAGGGGTCCGTATAGGTTGGACATATCGTTGGTTTGATTCGTCAAGTCTCTGGCAATAAAATAGCTACCTTCATGGCTACAAGAGGCAATTTTTCCTGTATGACCTTTGAGAGAACCTTTGATAATTTTTACGCGATCGTTTTGTTGATAAACCATGATGCTACTCGGACTTGTAATTTTTTAAGTAAACTATTTCATCATACAAATGTTATTTTTTTAATTCGATGAAGCTGAACAGGCTTTTCAATAAAGTTTTGGCAAAATTTATTTTACAAAACTTTACATTTTGAAACTGAACCTTATCTCCCCCTATTTCCTGAGAAGGGCGGGTTTAGTCAAGTTATCGGGACAGTGCCAAAATGTTATCGGTAAAACCCACCCCTACAGCCCTACTATTCTTTAGGTTTTTCCCCAAAGCTGCGATAGCTGTTGACGCACCTCAAAAAAGTCATTCCAGGGTAAGTAAGGCTTTTGACGTTCATCGAGATACTGCCTGAGGCGATCGCGGGCGAAGACGACAGAGGCGTGCAATGCCATATTAAAATCCGTCACCGAATCCCCGATCGCAATCTGTTCTTGTGCAGGGTGTTGTGCCATCACTTGAACTTTGGCAACCAATTCACTATCCGTTACATAAGACCTACTCAAAACTGATCAACCGTAGTCAAATCTAACCTTGATGCTTACTTCCTGCTTCACTCTGGCAGTGTCGGCACTCAACCCTTCGACTCCGCTCAGGGTCAACCAGTCCACAGGCACTTCCCCA
>NZ_JAVKBY010000199.1:0-14439 GCF_040222985.1 Coleofasciculus sp. F4-SAH-05 | reverse complement strand
ATTCATCCACAATGTTTTTTTCAAACAGGTTCCGTTTAATACATAGCTCCCCAAAATTGCTCGCTTTCCCCCACACCCCACACCCCATACCCCACACCCAGTATCCTATCGTGGGTAATGTGGCTTAAGTTGACACCCATGACTGACGTGCGCCCTTTCCCCCCCCATCAAGAAGCGCCCGATTTCACCGTATAATTTCAGCCATAATCTTGACAGATAATTAGGGATAATATTGGCTGTATTTTATGAGGGGTTGTTGGTGGGTTACGGCGGATATTCAATTAAAGGGTTTCTGGGAAAAGGTAGAACCGCCTAACCCACCCTACCGACGTGGTAGAGGCACTTTGATAGATTAGCATTGTAGGGGCGCAAGGCTTGCGCCCTTTTGCCCCATCAATGTGCGCCCGATTTCACCGTATAATTTCATTCACATCTTGAACAGAATATCACCGATGATGTTGGCGACAGTTTCCGGTTGGTTATTGGTGGGTTCTGCGTAAATCTGTAGGGGCGAGTCGCTGCATCAATGTGCGGAGGGAGAATTAACTTATCTCGACTCGCCCCTCGCCCCGACATCAATAGTTGTAATTAGATATTACCAATATCCACCGGGGGGCGACCCGATATCAATGTTGTATGAGGTATTACCAATACCCACCGGGGGGCGACCCGATATAATTAAAGGTTGGATGGTGTTAATTAAATCCGGCAAGTCGCCCCTACAAGGTTGGTGGGCAATGCCCACCCTACGGGATACTGAGGGTTTCGGCGACTGGGATTCTATGAAGTTCCTCTAGAGGGTACAATGCTCAAATCAAAGGAGCTGTCCTATTAACCGTATGCCTGGGTTTCATTTTCTGAATCGCTATTTTGTCCCCCTTCTCCTGTTTACCCTCTGCCTTAGCGCTGTGCTGCTTTTCTCTAATACAGCAACGTTGAGTCAAACTCCTCTATCTAACACCAACTCTGATTCTTCATTGTCTCTCACTGAAACGGTGCGTAAAACTGTATTGGACAACGGCTTAACTGTTATTACTAAAGAAATCCATTCCGCCCCGGTTGTCACTGTTCAGGTGTGGTACAAGGTGGGTTCACGGGATGAAACCCCAGGATTAAATGGAATCTCGCACCAACTTGAACATTTAATGTTTAAAGGAACAACCAATCGTCCGATTCAATTTGGTCGCCTACTCAGTGCGTTAGGGGCGGATTCTAATGCGTTTACCAGTTACGACCAAACGGCATATTACAACACCGTTCAGCGTGATAAACTAGAGGCTTTGCTGATTCTGGAAGCGGATCGAATGCAAAATGCCCAGATTAATGCTGAACAATTGGCGACTGAAAAAGGGGTGGTTATTTCAGAATTGGAAGGGTATGAAAATGATCCAGGATATCGCCTTGATCGCGAAATCATGCGCCAGGTTTTTCCTAATCATGCTTATGGTTTGCCCGTTGGGGGGACTAAGGAGGATGTAGAAGGGTTTACCCTAGAACAGGTTGAGGATTATTATCGCACTTATTACCGTCCTGATAATGCCACTATAATTATTGTGGGTGATTTTGAAACGGATGCGGTATTAAAGGCGGTAAACCAGCATTTTGGCACAATTGATGCCAGTCAGCCTGGGGAAAATGGGGGTGTAGGGGCGGGTTTGACAGATAACATAAGGAACCAAACCGATAACTTACCTAAACCCGCCCTTCCGGGGGAAAGCGGAGGTGTAGGGGCGGGTTTGACAGATAACATAAGGCGCCAAACCGATAACTTGACTAAACCCGCCCCGGTGGGGGAAGCAGAGAATAATTTTATTGTCCTGGAACAACCTGGTAGTGCAGCGCTGGTGCAGGTGGTTTATCCTCTCCCAACTGTTACTCACCCGGATGTTCCCGCGATTGATGTGATGGATTATATCTTGACATCGGGACGAAGTTCTCGCATTTATCAAGCCTTAGTGGAGTCGGGATTGGCAAGTGATGCAGGGGGATATGCAGCGAATTTCCGGGATAAGGGCTGGTATGCTCTATTTGTGACGACTGATCCCGGTGAGGATCTTAACGCGATCGCACAAGTTCTCCAAGGGGCGATCGCATCTTTAAAAAACCAAGGTGTAACCGAAGCTGAACTCAATCGCGCTAAAGCCCAACTGAAAGCCGAACTGATTCTAGAAAACCGCGATGTCACCAGTCAAGGCTTCCAATTCGGGGCAAATCACACCACCGCCGGGGATTATCGGTTCACTGATCAGTATTTAGCTGCCGTTGCTCAAGTCTCTAGCCAAGATGTACAACGTGTTGCCCAAGCGTATCTTACCCCGCAACAGCGTACTGTTGGCTTCTTCCAACCGACTCAGATTCAGGAAGAAGCCAATCGCGGTATCGGTCAATTTAGTAAAACATCTGAACATTTTTATGGCGAGTCTCCCGTTGATCCCACAGAAGTTGCCCAATATCTGCCCCCAGGGGTTACAGATGCAACCTTAACCCCAACTCAACCCCTACCGGAACGATTGACGTTAACGTCAGGATTGCAAGTTTTGCTATTGCGCGATCGCAGTACGCCTACAGTTACCTTAACTGGATATATTAAAGCAGGTCGGGCAAATGATCCACCTCAAAAGTCCGGTGTAGCGGAACTTACCGCAGACAATGTGATGAATGGAACTCAGACTCAGGATGCATTAACCCTAGCTCAACGTTTAGATGATCGAGGCATTAATCTAGACTTTTATACAGTGCGGGAAGGAACATCTATTAGTGCGAGTGCGCTGTCTCCTGATTTATCGTCCTTAATTCAAACCCTCAGTGATGTCTTGCAACGGGCGACATTTCCCCCGGATCAACTGGAATTAAGCCGTCAACGGGCATTAACGGATCTACAAATCGAACTCGATGACCCCGCTACTCTTGCACAGCGTACCTTAGCTCAAACCCTTTATCCCAAAAATCATCCCTTTCACAGTTTCCCGACACCGGAAAGCCTGAGTCAAATTACTCGTGATCATGTAGTGCAATTCTATCAGACCTATTATCGTCCCGATCGCACGATCCTAACCCTAGTAGGCGACTTTGATCCTCAGCAAGTGCGATCGCGGTTGGAACAAGAATTCGGCAGGTGGACAGCAACCGGAAAGCCGCCTCAGTTAACCGTTCCGGCGGTTAAGCTACCCCCTAGCACTGTGCGGGTGAATCGACGCTTACCGGGAAAATCTCAATCCGTCACCTTTATGGGAAACGACGCGATGAATCGCACTGATCCGCGATATTATGCCGCATTCGTTCTCAATCAAATCATCGGTGGTGATACCCTAGCCAGTCGATTAGGAACCGTGATTCGCGATCGCTTAGGGTTAACTTATGGGATTTACAGTTACTTTCAAACCGGAATCTATGATGGTTCCTTCGTGATTGAAATGCAAACCGCCCCCGAAGATGCTCAAAGTGCGATCGCGAATACCATTACTTTACTGCAACAGATCCAGGAGCAAGGGGTAACAGCAACTGAAGTAGCCACAGCGAAACGCTCAATTACCAGCCAATATCCCGTCACCCTTGCCCATCCCGACAACTTAGCCCAAACCATTCTCGACAATCAAGTCTATGGGTTAACCCCCGACGAACTTCGAGAATTCGTCCGTCACATTGAAACCGTTAGCGTCAAACAAGTCAATCAGGTGGCGAAGGAATTACTCCATCCTGATAATCTAGTAATCGTAACAGCAGGTTCAGTATGAAGCTAAGAAAAATATCCTTAAATCGGCTCGTAGTCGGGGCTTTAGCCCCAAACAATCACCCCTACCACCATCAATGGCTGCGCCGATGCTTAACCGCAATCATTGGACTAATTCTAGGAATTAACCTAGTATGTCTCCCTGCAATCGCGGCGACTCCAGCCATAGAGGTTAACGTGAGTTTAGGCAATTCAGCCAATGAATTGAAGTTCTTCCCTAACCAATTTGAATTTGTCGCCGGCACACGCTATAAACTATTGCTGGATAATCCTAGTCCCCAAAAACACTACTTCACCGCCAAAGACTTCGCCGATGCAAGTTGGACGCAAAAAGTTGAAGCCGCTAAAGTCGAAGTTAAAGGAGCAATCCACGAATTAGAACTGAAACCCGGTGGCGAGGCTGAGTGGGTATTTGTGCCAATGAAACCCGGAACCTACGAACTTCATTGTTCAATCTCTGGACATACAGAAGCAGGTATGGTAGGAGAAATTAGGATAAAGTAGGACAACTAAAGTTAACGGTGGGGATTGTCATTGGTCATTGGTCATTGGTCATTAGTCATTAGTCATTAGTCATTAGTCATTGGTCATTTAGTCGGGGCGGGCGCGAGTTACATCTGGGTTTAACCGAAAAGATAGTAGTGAAACCCGCCCCTACAGAATCACCCCCATCTCCCCTATCTCCCCCATCTCCCCTATCTCCCAGACGTTCCACGCCTTACGTCTCTACAAACCCACCACAAGCCTTATTCAGCAGCCCCTATTTATCCTCACTTTGAGACTGACGAATGGGAATCTCAATCCAAAATCCAGTTCCTTCTCCTGGCGGAGAACTGCATTTAAAGATTCCCCCATGTTTTTCCACGATAATTTGATAACTAATCGAAAGACCCAAACCCGTTCCTTTACCAATCGGCTTGGTTGTAAAAAAGGGATCGAAAATTTGTGATTGAATTTCTGGGCTAATTCCTGAACCACTATCAGCAATCTGAATGATGATATGAGTTGGAGATGAGCCTTGATTTTTCTCTATTTGTGTAGTATCGTTCAGATAATCTAGGTTCTCCACAGTCTTAGATTTGGCACTTGTGGAAATCGTAATCCTCTGGTTATCGGGATTACCGTATTCTAATGCATCGATCGCGTTGCTTAAAACATTCATAAAAACCTGGTTCAGTTGACTGGGATAGCATTCAACTAACGGTAACTCACCATAATTTTTGATCACCTGAATCCCTGGATGATTGGGTTTCGCTTTCAGGCGATATTGTAAAATCAGTAGCGTACTCTCTATACCTTCGTGGATATCTACTAACTTTTTCTCGGATTGGTCAAGTCTGGAGAAGTTTCGCAACGACAAAACTAGCTTGCGAATCCGTTCCGATCCCATTTTCATCGACTCTAAAAGCTTAGGAAAATCTCCTTCTAAAAAGTCTAAATCGATGAGATCTAACAATTCAATAATCTCTGGCTCTGGCTGAGGATGATATTTCTGGTAGGAATGAATAATATTCAGTAAATCCTGAGCATACTGACTGGTATAAACCAGGTTGCCATAAATAAAATTCACCGGATTATTAATTTCATGAGCGACTCCTGCAATCAACTGTCCCAGACTCGACATTTTTTCGGTTTGAATCAGTTGGGCTTGAGTTTGCTTGAGATGGTGAAAAGCACTCGCCAATTGTTGGGCTTGGGCTTGAGTATGGGTAAATAATTCCGCTTGCTGAATCGCCACCGCAGCTTGATCTGCTAACTTTTTTAGCAGTTTAATCTCTGAGGGGAGCCAATCTCGCCTAGCTTTACATTCTTGAGCAATTAAAAATCCCCAGAGAGGTTGCTCCCATCTGGGACAAGGAATACTATCCAGCACAATGGGTATCTCATTGGCTTGAGGATTTTCCAGCCCAATGGGAACAATTAAAGCGGCTTGCACTTGGCAACGTTTTAAGAACTCTTGTTGATCGGGAGTTAATCGGGCTTGAGTGACATCCTTAATCACTCCTAAATTACCTCGCTTATACACTTGAATCTGGGCTTTCGAGAAATACTGCTGCGGATCATCAATATCTAAAAGCGATAACCACTCACCTGTCATCGATTCCACAATAACTTGACCGTGGAAATCATCGGTAAACCGATAAATAATCACTCGGTCAGTGTTCAGCAGTTGACGAACTTCTCGTACAATCGTTTGTAGGGTGGTTTTCAGATCAAGAGTACTGCGAATTTGGTTGGTCACTCGTTGTAGCGCCCGCCCTTGCTCTAGAGATTGCTGTAACTTCGCCGTGCGTTCCGCCACTTGGCATTCTAAGTTACTATTCAGGGCTTGTACTTGAGCATAAAGTTTATATTGCTCGATCGCCATGGCAAAATGATGACCGAGTGCGATCGCCAGTTCAATGTCGTAATTCGTCCACGGTTGAGCTTGATTCCGTTTCACCTCTCGCCACTGTTCAAAAGATTCACGGGGACTGCGTTGTTCTTCATTGGGGTTAAACTCTCCCGCCCACAAAATTTCTTGCACCACTTGGGAGCGAAAAATACTTAGATAACCCAAGAATGAGGAGCGATAATACAAGGGTATTACTAACCAACCTCGAATTGGAGTCCCATCAAAGGCTGGAGCCAGACTCGCCAACTCGGAGACTTGATCCAAATCGTTGACAATGAGCGGCTGACAACCGACGGGAGTCGAAGTGGATTCGGATGAGCCATTGGCGGTTTCAACGGTTCTATCCCCTGTTACCCATTGGACGAACCCAGGATGCTCTTCAATCGTCCTCGGACTATCTCCAAATGTAGGTTGTCTGCCACATATAAGGCACTCCGCCCTCGGATTCAACCTGTCTGGGGCTATATAGAGTCTACCTCCCCAACTAGATAGAGCGCTAACCGTTTCTTGTAAAGCAGCTTGGAGTTGAATGGTGGGTAACGAATGCAGCAACGTTGAGACACGATTAATCGTTGCTTCGATCTGATGCTGCTGACGGGTTTGGGATAAGAGATTCGACTGAGCAATGGCAATGGACACTTGATCCACTACCGATTGCACAATCTGCAATTCCCGTTGGCTAATGGTACGGGGTGTGACGTGATGAGAGACTAACAGTCCCCAGAGTCGTTTCTGGGATCGTTGAGCCTGGATATCATAGTGGACAATGGGTAAGACCATGGAAGACTGGACACCCATTGCTCGTAAATACTTGACATGACAAGCATCTACGGGACGATAGTGAATCGGTTGCGGGGTGGAGCGATCATCGGTTTCTGAGGGGTCTAAGGGGGATAAACCAATCAGTCCCCCAGAAACATCCACAATGGAACGCAAGCGCTCGGTGAGGTACAATTTACGGGCTTGTTCTGGAATATCATCAGCAGGGAAGTTTAATCCGTTGAGAGCAGGAAGCCGATTGGTGTTGACTGATTCAGCAATCACCTGTCCACCACCCGACGCATTAAAGCGGTAAACCATGACGCGATCGGTTGCTAACAACGATCGCACTTCTGCAACTGTGGCATTTAAAATCTCTTGTAATTCTAAGGATTGGCGAATCCGATTCGTGATCCGGCGCAACAAGTCTTCTTGATCGAGTTCTGGTTGTAACACGCTTACTACTCCTATGAAACACTCTCTGATTCTGGTTTAGAGGGTAATCCAGGTGATGAATCAGAGGTTTAGCTCGATGCACCGACTTCGCAAATCTGTATGAATATCCTTAACTTACAGTGTAAATCTGATTCTACCGTTTCCTCTGAATCACCTGAAAGCCCAAGAGTATGCGCCTGTCGTCCTCAGATTTACCGATCCAGGAGTTTGCAGTTCGCCTGTGCTAAATGCTGTCGGATATGTTGACGAACATTCATCAGCATTTTTCCTAAATGATTCTCACCAGTTTGATCCTCACCACACCCCCAGTAGTAATCTGTGGGAGAATCTTCAACAATCACTTCTTCTCCGGTGTTCAGCAGGATTTGCTGAATATCAGGATGGGTAAGAAATTTGGTCAAAACCCCTCGCCACATAATCTGTTGTTTTACCTGTTCCCAATCAGGACGATGGTGACGGGTGCGATCGCGTCCGAGGAGGGCGGCTTCCATTGGTGTTGATACATTTTTGATTGTCCTGATCAAGGCTTCGTCTGTCGTCCCGACGAACTTGTGCGCCTGATAGTAATGCTCAACGGTTTGCCAACACCAGCCATCGATCTGGATCGGGTGGGGAGAGAAGTTGGAAAAGCAGCCATAGGGTTCCTCAACCTTATAAAAATAAATTGTCATGGCAAAACTGTCAAACTATTTCGCTGGGCAAAAAGCCTCGTCTGATGACGAGTTACGTTTTCGGGTGCGGCGTCGGAAACCATGTCCCTGAAGCCCACCCCAGATTTAAGGGTTTAGTTATCTAGTCCTTTTTATTGGTCAACCGACGGCTGATTGACACCTAAATCTTATAGTAGCGATCACGAGGCGTTTACGATGAGAGAGATGAGGAGAGGGGGAGCTAGTACAGCGGGCATGGAAATACAAGAGCCGCTTTGTATCTACAGGGGAACAGGGTTGTAGGGGCGGGTTTCACTATTATCGCTTCTTTTGCACCTGGATGTGACTAAACCCGCCCTTCTAGGGGAGCAGGGGAAGTTTATGACTTGAGGTGAATCGCCAAACCCGCTAAAACAATAGCAGCCTGACCTGACTCATCTAAGGAATCTCCTCTTGTTATCACTAGTCTAAATAGAGTTGCACTGAACTACTACTCTTGAGTGGTCTTCAGTTGCATTGCTCCCGACACGTTAATTGAGGAAATATTAGCGGCTATGGGTTGGCTGCTATTGTTAATTTGGATCGTTTCACTATCTGATGTGGCAGATATTACTGATACAAGGGAAATTAAGATGGATAGTTATTTTACCTCCTGAACTCAACAGTGAAAGGAAGTGTAATATCTGTCACTGGAAGCTTTCTTGCTTGCTTCAATTTTTAATGTATCACTGTTCCGGACAATGGTGTCAAAATGATAAACTAATTTACTTTCCGTTAAAATCTGTAATGTAATGGGGGGAATGTCGAAAAAAAAAAGAGTCACTTGCGCGACTCTCTTGATTATCAGGGTGCATCTACATATCAAACTATAGCACTTTAGGGATGAGGGGTGTAACCCCCTATTTTGTCAGCAAAAGCCAGGGAATAGTGCTGAAACCTAATCTATAAAAGGCTTTCAGGGAAAAAAGGATAAAAAAATAGTACTCATTTTGTTACAAAAATTAACTAATATAGAAGAAATAGTCATCCAGAATCGGGAACCATGCAAACAGCTACCCCACCATCAACCCGTAAAGCTTGGGCAAACGCGATCGCTCAACCCGCCACTGAATTTCCCCTAACCCCCTTACCAATTCTCTCTGGCAGAATTCCTCAAGGGTTACGAGGCTCACTGTATCGCAATGGACCTGCCCGTCTAGAACGAGGGGGTCAACGGATGGGACATTGGTTTGATGGGGATGGCGCTATTTTAGCGGTTCATTTCACCGATGCTACAGCGACTGGGGTCTATCGCTACGTGCAAACCCCCGCCTATCAAGAAGAAGCCGCCGCCGGGAAATTACTTTATCCTAACTATGGCACCAAAGCCGCTGGGCGAATCTGGGAACGGTGGGGTAAACCCGTGAAAAACAGGGCAAATACCTCTGTATTACCCCTACCGGATAAATTACTAGCCCTTTGGGAAGGCGGGAATCCTTACGCACTCGACCTGCAAACCTTAGAAACCTGGGGACGCGATCGCTTAGACTATTTAGCCGAGGGAGACTCGTTTTCAGCCCATCCCAAGTCTGATCCAGAAACGGGTGAGATATTTAACTTTGGCATCAGCCTCGGACTTAACTCCAACCTAAATCTCTACAAAAGCGACTCAACGGGCAAAATTATCCAAAAAGGAACGATACCACTCAAAGGCATACCCCTAATTCATGATTTTGTCCTCGCAGGCTCTTATCTTGTCTTTTTCGTGCCACCTATACGGGTAAATCTCCTACCCGCCGCATTAGGAGTGAGTAGCTTTGGGGAGGCGATGGAATGGCGTCCCCAATTAGGAACCCAAATTTTAATCGTTGACCGAGAAACGCTTTCATTAGTCGCCCGTAGCGAAGCCGATCCTTGGTTTCAGTGGCATTTTGCCAATGGCTATGTGAATCAGCAGGGTTCTATCGTGGTCGAATTTATTCGGTATCCGGATTTTGGCACAAATAAACGTCTCCAAGACATCGCCATGGGTGAGATTCATACCGTTACCAACGAGACATTATGGCAGGTTGAGATCAATCCCCAAACTGGGACGATTATCGCCGAACGGGAATTATTAGATCGATACGTCGAGTTTCCAGTGGTTCCAGACGCGCAAGTGGGTCAAGCCTCCCGTTCTATTTATCTAGCACTGCATCGCCGAGATATGGATCACCGTAGCGAAATTTATAGTGCGATCGCGCGGTTTGATTGTCAAACCCAAACCCTAATCGAAGCCGATTTGGGCAAGAATCGCTATCCCTCAGAACCCATCCATGCACCCGACGCGCTTAATCCAGAACAGGGGTGGGTATTAACCGTTGTTTATGATGGGAATTCTAACCAAAGTGAAGTGTGGATCTATGACAGCAATGCTCTTGATCAAGAACCTGCCTGTCGGCTGCAATTACCGCAGGTCATTCCGTTTAGTTTTCATGGCAGGTGGAAATCTGTTGGGTAAAGTTTTCATTAGTCGCTTAAGACATAAATAACCCGCCGATAAAAAGCGGGTTAGCACGAGTTATTTTCAACTAGCTTTATTTTCAAAGCGGTCTACTATCGAGGTTGACAGTCAGGAGGATCAGTTCGATTACAACCAGGGGGCGGACTTTGTTCTGTTGAAGCTAGCACTAACCTTTGCTGATCTACCAGAAAAGAGGAATCAAGTCTTCCTGGTTCAGATAGGGATAGACTAGCGGACAAAACCCAACTATAAATGTGCATTGTAGATGTCATTTGCAGCGCTTATACATCAAAACTGACGTTTTTGCTTCTTTAAGGAGAGTTAAAAATTAATCTCTACAAAAAAGATCTCAAATGCGTAAGTTATGTAATACTTGCTTCAGACTGTTCAATGCTTGATCCGCATAAAACTGGAAAAAATAATAAGTTCTATCATGTCTAGGAAGAGCGAAGCGAATAATCTGGACAGATGCTGGGGTAAAGGGAGACTAACCTCGAACAACGTGAAGGGTTTCGCAGATGCTTCGCTACTGTTCCTTCGCTCAGCATGATAAATTACGTCTTTGACTACAACTTGGTATAAGGCAAAATGGGCAGGTATGAATATGAAGTGTAATATTCCGAAGAAATGGTATTATACAAAATCCGCTTAAGTAATCCCTTTTATCACTTGGGTGCTTTTTCCTTGGAGACGTCTGCCCTCTCTCTTTTGGCTTCTGCCTTGTCCCCACCAACAAGGGAATAGTTAATCCGGATTTAGCGATAGTAGTATTCGCACAAAATTATCAGCGTAAACTCGTCTATTAACATTCAATGGATTACAAAACAGCCCGTAACTTTGTGATTAATCAAGCAACAGCATCTGACCCAAACAAAGACGCATTTATGGTTCGTATCAAGTTACAAAAACCACCGGTTCCAGGTCAGATAACCAATATTTTATTAGCGCTGAAAATGATATTTGAGGGTTTGCGAGATGCATCAACTCTAGATCGAGAACTCGTTCACTCCCTATACTTATTAGCTTATGAGAGCCGAGAACAGTTTGAAGCAGGGCGTCGGGCTAGTGTGAATTGGCCCCCCCTGCTCGATGAAGATCTCAAGCGCATTGCTCGTGCTGTTGAGAGTATTTTTTCAGGTATTTGGCAAATGAATGACAAATGACAGGCAGTTAGGAGGGGAAAAGGCTAATACTCTCTTCCAAATAACTACGGACATGACCAATGACCAATGACCAATGACCAATGACTAATGACTAATGACCAATGACCAATGACCAATGACTAACGATTTCGCAATTCAACTTCAAGTTTGTCCAAATCTTCGGGCAAGAAAACCGTGATCCGCCCATTAATTGGCTTACCATTCTCAGTTCGAGTTACTTCTAACCAATAGGCAAAGCGATCGCCTAATAAAAGCTCGCCTTGTCGTGCTATTAGCATTGGTCGATTTTGTCGCCGAGCTAAATCGATGGTTGCTGGTGTAGGATAGGCGTATACCAGGTTAGCTCTCTGGTAATCTTGATAGATTGCTGGACCATAAATAACTCGCAGTGACTCCGTAAGTCGTTCTGGAGTCACGCCGTTAATCATGTCATAGAAGGAAATTTGCTCACTTTGAATCAGGCGACGATTCGTGGGAAAGGCGATTTGACCTGGAGGAAGCACTGAGGCTTCAAACTTAAATCGTTGAGCAGCGGTATTCTGTTTAGTCACGACTAACCCATCGCCAATACCGGGTTCTAAGGTAGGATGAGCCGCAATCCAAGCCGCGACTGTTTCCACCGTTTGACCGGGTAACGCCTGGGCGGGATTGGCTATCAACCCCAGTACCATGCCCATCCATAGAAATGACCCCAGTTTACTTTTCTTCATCGCCAGCCTCCTTGAGGTGTGCTTTTCCTATAAACAATTATGGCAGTTAGGCTGAACATCTCACCGTTCGCTCATTTGGGTAACTCAGTAAGTAGTCGGACTGGCATAAAACAAGCCGAACGGATGCTATACCTTTGTTTGCCTCATTCCTCATCCGACTCAGAAAACAGCGATTCTAAATCCCGATACCCACTCACCACCCGCACAATTTCCACGCCATCCTCAATCACCCGATAAAGAATGATGTAACCTAAGAGAGGAACACCCCGTAACGATGGCTCAATGTCAGCATAAGAACGCCCCATATCGGGAAACTTCACCAAGTTCTTGCATTTCTGCTCAAACCCATTCACAAACCGTTCACCAGCCGCTAGACTCCGACTCAAAAAATAATCAGAAATCTCATCTAAATCCTGACTCGCTTCTGGAGAAATAATGTAACGGCTCATCCTTGATTTTCACCCGCTTTTTGAAGCTTCTCCCGCAACCTGGCAATCACCACCTCCCCATCAATTCCTTCTCCTCTATCAAGCTGTGCCATACCAACCGCTACTTTCCCCCGCGTTTCTTTCAGCCATTTTTGATACTGATTATCGCGTTCTTCAAGTAATCGCAACGCCTCAACAATCACCTCATAAGCGCTTCCATACTTGCCACTTTTGAGCCTTTCTTGAATCAACTGCTCCTCTTCTGGTTTAAACGTAATATTCATCCTCTCAAACCCCCTAAAACCATTAACTTTATCGTACTAACTGCTCAAAGATTCAAAATTTGTGCTACATTCTCAGCAATTCTCTCCTCCAACTCCCGCGCTCTGTGATCAAAGCTAACCGAAAAATCCCGCGATCGCACCCAGAAAATTATAGTTGGCGTGGATCATCTGGGCAGCGATACCCCAGATAGATCAGGCGAGATTTTGTGCCAAGCGATCGCACTCCCAGATTTTCTGGCATCCTAGAGATGGTCAAGAGTCCCCTAGAACAGCTTCATGCCCCTTTCCCACTGCACCAAAAAAGAAATCCCACCAGCATCTCAACCCACAGACGTTGATTGGTGTAGAGGTTTTGCAGCATGAAGCCAGATAGCAAGTATCAGCCACTCCTGGAATTTCTGCGTCAGAGCAATCAAGCGGAAGTCATTCTTATGTTAGTCGCTGATCAGGCTGGATTCGATTACTAATGACAATTTGGCAGGATAGAGCGATCGCACACCCAAATTTTCTGGCATCCTAGAGATGATTAAGAGTCCCTTAGAACAGCTTCATGTCCCTTTCCTACTTCACTAATCCAGAAATCCCGCCAGCATCTCAACCCAAAGACGTTGATTGGTGTAGAGGTTTTGCAGCATGAAGCCAGATAGCAAGTATCAGCCACTCCTGGAATTTCTGCGTCAGAGCAATCAAGCGGAAGTCATTCTCACCTTTACAGAAATTGAGGAACTCATGAATGACACCTTACCCGACTCAGCACGCAAAAAACGGGCATGGTGGAGCAATCGCAGCAAAGGCGCACTGCAAGCTTCTGCTTGGATGGAAGCCGGATATCGGGTTGAGGATGTGGATTTAGAGCAGCAACGGGTGACATTTCGTCAACCTACCGCTAAACCCAAAGTTCAGCGCGTGGGTGACACTGTGCTGTGGAACGCTCAACTCATCAAAGCACTGCGTCGCCACATGGGTTTAACCCAGGCAGAGTTTGCCCAAAGGATGGGTGTGCGACAGAAAACCGTCAGTAATTGGGAAATTGCTCTATATGAGCCGCCTCTGTCTACTTCTAAACATCTAGAATTGGTTGCTCAACTAGCTGGATTCAGATACGAGGAAGGGTCAGAAAATTCGGAGTAGGGTATTGACACAGAAGTAAATTGTTTACTATATTGTCAGTATGGTAGTTGGAGCTGACAATAGTCAAGCCTCAACAACCCAAAAATTTCCCAAACCACCGCTATCGCTGCGCTTATAGAAACGCCGTAAAACCCACATCCTTTTAGGTGTGGGATATAAGGCGGGTCATCGGAGGTACGGAGATGACCAAACTATCTGGTCTTCTGATTTTCAATGTAACGCTTAACCGTCTCACTACTGACATTTCCCGC
>NZ_JAVKBY010000196.1:0-50476 GCF_040222985.1 Coleofasciculus sp. F4-SAH-05 | reverse complement strand
TGGTTAACGGTTTCAACTGTTGCTTGATAGAATATATCGGACAATGAAGTTAAAAACATCTCCAAGTCGGTGAAACCGATGGGGTTAAGTTCATCGGCGGGAGTTGGCAAGCCTTTGCAATAAGTTATCGTCGTCATAGCTTTTTGGATACCCGATTTCTTACCAATTAAGTCAACAATATCGATAAGACGATGACCACCAGCGATACTAATACTATAAGATTGTATTTTACCATTGAGTTCCCATCGGTGCAAAGTGCAAGACCGTGGCACCTGGTAGACCCGTTTCACCACATACCCGATACAGCGCCCATCGGGTTGAATTGACAGCCGCCGCGTCCTTTAAAGGACGTTTAGCAACCGACAAAACTGACCCGAGTAAATCGGGCTTTCTGTTTAGGAACTCTTCAATAGGCTTGTTTCCTTTGTTCTGATTGCATTGAACACAAGACAGAGTAAGATTGCTAACTCGGTTACTACCTCCCTTGGATTTGGGATGAATATGCTCCACCTCTAGGGGGACACCTTCTTTGCCGCAATAGGCACAACGTCTACCCCACTTTTCGAGTAGATACTCTCTGGTCTCATACCCTGCCAATTCGCCCTGCTGATACTCCGTGCCAGATATTTCTGGGTTCTGCATTAGTTGGGTGTCAAAGCGAACCAATTCCATTGAAATGGAACCAATTGGGCAAAAACGTCTCAATCGATTAACCCAAGTTAAAGTCGTCAAAACTCGATGTTGGAGACTAGGAGCCAACCAACCATCAGGACGCTTGCGATTGTTGAATCGGGGTTGACGATAACGGGTATACCGATTTCGTCTCCCTCGTCTCAATGCACGGCGAGACTCTAAGGACTGTTTAATTGAGTAACCGCGATGATTTAATTCGGCTGCCCAAATTATTTTGTCGTCCTTGAGGATAGAAATGCCCGTTGTCCTGCTGCCAGGATCTAGCTTGAGTCGATATTCTTGACATACACTATTCGGTTTTTTCTCGACATCTTTGAGCATGATAGTAAGCTGTTCGGCATTTAAACCTTAATGTCAATAATGGCGAAAGCATTGTAGTGCGAGCATCTTGCTCGCTACTAATACCCAATTTAAATGCATGACAGCTTAAACGGATAGCGCCGTAGCACAACCGCTCTTCCAGACTTGAGAAACTTCCTCGCCCGTGCCGGATGACACGGATTAAGAGGTTTTCGGTTTTGATCGACAACAAGTACAAACATAAGTTTTCATCTCCCGTTTCCGGGGTAGAGACGCGCCATGGCGCGTCTGTACGCCTCGAAGTGGTTATTAGGCGGTACTTTTCCCAACACACTGGCTTAACCCTTGTATACCTGTTTAATGCTGAGATTTCAGCGGCTTGGAACTGGCACGCATTCCAAGGTGAGAACTTAAACTCTCCCTAATAACGGCTGCTTGGTTCGGCTCCGCTCACGCCCGCGACTGGTATCGAGCGAAGCCGAGATAAGTCGAGGTGAGCCTTCTGGTCAGGTGGGGCAAGCTTCCCTCCCTCTCAAAGATCGGGTAATTTGCAAGCCCCTAGCTTCAGCTATGGGGTTCCTGACGACTAAGTTTTGGTGTCCGAATCTAGGGGAAAACCATTATCCGATGATTTTGACTCAACCTTGACACTATTGAGTGACCAACGGTACTCAACCGGTAAATTGAGCCGATTACAGGTTTGTTCGAGTTGTTTCTGCTGGGCTAACGCTTTGCGGAGCGTAACAATCAATTGATGCACCTGTTCTCGAATCATGGGGTTTTGATTCGTGGCAAAGGCAGTATGACGCTCTAGCATCTGTAGTAGCAGTTCGTAGTGAATATAAGACGGAAGGGGTATTGGCTCCATGAAACCGGGTTTACCTCAAAAGACGAATTCGCGATCGCGCTTCAGTTGAATAAGCGTATCGGATGATCTGACCTCTTGTAGCATTCGTGGCTACAGGCAAGGACAATTGACGACAGAAAACTCACGAACTTGGTAACAGATTGGTAATGGCTAGGGCTGGATCAGGCTGTTTGACCAATGATTCACCGATCAGTACGGCTGTAGCCCCCGCCGATGCGACCTGCTCTAAATCAGCACGTTTATGCAGTCCTGACTCACTGACAACCAGAATACCGCGTTCTTCAAGCTGCTGACTTCGTGCTGCCAGAAGTTGGCAGGTTGTTTGCAAATCAACCGAGAAATCTGTCAAGTTACGATTGTTTATACCTACTAGGGTAACCCCATCTACCGATAACACGCGGTCTAATTCATCCAGAGTATGCACTTCGATCAAAGGGGTCATGGATAACCCATTGGCAATTTTGACAAAATACCGTAGGTCTTGATCCGACAAAATAGCCGCAATCAGCAACACCGCATCAGCGCCACGACTCCGAGCCAGGTAGAGTTGATAAGGATAAATGATGAACTCTTTACACAGAATTGGCAAATTTACAGTTTCCCTGACATAGCTGAGATTGTCCCAACTCCCTTGGAAGAACTTTTTATCCGTCAGCACAGATATGGCACTCGCACCCCCAAGTTCGTAAGCACGGGCAATGGCAACTGGGTCAAATGCTTCCCGAATCACGCCTTTACTCGGTGATGCCTTTTTGACTTCAGCAATTAAGGCGGGACGAGTCTTTGCCGCTAATAACGCCGCTTTAAAGTCACGCGCTGGGGGGGCTGACTCGATCTGTTTCCGCAGTTGAGCTAAGTTCAGCCGTTCCCGCATCTGGTCAACTTCTTTTTCTTTATGCCAGACAATTTCTTCCAGAATATGGCGCGGCTGGGCGTCTGGGAGAACGACTTGATAGCGTAAGATATTCAGGTCAACCGCCGGATTAGGTGGACGGCGGCGAATTTGTTTTTGGTCATTTGTCATTGGTCATTTGTCCTTCGTCATTGGTCATTGGTCATTGGTCATTGGTCAAAAAAACTCTATTGCATATTCCACACCGAGCGTGTTACCGAGCGAAGTCGAGGTAAGTCGAGGTGTTGCCTTCTGCCTCCTGCCTTGTCTAATGACTGGCAACGGCTCGCTTGTAGGCTTCGTCAAGGACTTCTGACAAAGTGGGATGAGCGTGAACTAGATATACCAGAGTATTCACGGACTGTCGCTGGGCGATCGCGTTTGAGGCTTCGTGAATTAAATCAGAGGCGTGGATGCCGAAAATGTGAACCCCTAAGATTTCACCGTTATCTTTACGATAGATAACTTTGGCAATCCCATCCGCCTCTCCTTCCGCGATCGCTTTGGAGTTTCCTTTAAAATAGGTCCTCACTGAGGCAACTTCAAACCCTTCTTGTTCAGCGAGTTCCTTGGCGGCGGGTTCAGTTAGTCCCACATAACTAATCTCTGGATGGGTAAAGGCGGCGGCGGGGATGCTGCGATAGTCAATGGTACGATGACGCCCACAAATATTTTCCACGGCGACAACTCCTTGAGCTGATGCTGCATGTGCCAGCATGAGTTTCCCGGTAGCGTCACCAATTGCCCAGAGGTGGGGAACGGCTTCGTCACCGGATAACACTGCCATTTGATCATTGATGGGGATGAAGCCTCGGCGATCTGTTTCCACGCCTACAGATTCTAAGCCTAAATCTTTACTTACCGGAATCCGTCCAGTGGCGACTAAGCAGGCATCAACTTCTAGGACATCAACGACTTCCTTGGTTTTAGCATCTGCTAGTTCAATCACCACGGGTGAACCCGGAGTCACTTTTTGTGCCAGAGTGCCGGAATAGGTTTCCATATCACGGGGAGAAATCAGCACCCGGCTAGCTAGTTTGGCGATATCGGGGTCAAAGGTGGGCATTAACTGATCCAGGGCTTCAATCATGGTGATTTCTGACCCTAGGGCGGTATAGATATCAGCAAACTCTAACCCGATATAACCACTGCCAATAATTGCCACCCATGGGGGTAACCATTCCAGCTTTAGGGCATCGTCGCTGGTGAAGACGGTTTTCCCATCAAGTTCAATACCGGGGGGGACGAAGGGAACGGAACCTGTACAGAGGATAATGTCTTTGGCGGTGAATGTTTTTTCACCCTCGTCTGTCGTCACTGTTACCTTTTGTGATCCCGCCACTCGACCCCAACCGGGAATGATATCCACCTTTAAGCGTTTGAGGCTGTTGGTGAGATCGCCACGAATTTTACTGACCAAGGTATTGGCATGGTTTGCGATCGCGCCTCTATCAAATTCTACGCCACTCACCTGAATTCCCAGGGATTTCAGATGATGGGTATTGTGTAACTCGCGCACTCGACCCGATGCGGCTAATAGGGCTTTTGACGGGATACAACCGCGATTCACACAAGTCCCGCCCATCTCCGATGCTTCAATGATTGCGGTTTTCAAGCCGCAACTTACTGCATGTAAAGCTGCGCCATGTCCACCGACGCCAGCACCGATAATCACTAAATCGTAATCAAATTCTTGACTCACATCCATTTCCCTGACGCAATTGCCTCCTTATTTTCAACTTGACCCCTGACTCATCGCAAGCTTTTGCTGAAAAATTTTGCCTGATCTAGCTAAGGCGGTGGTTTCTTTAAGGGTTGTGCGTTTGTTAAATTGGATAGGTCACGGAGATTTCTTAGATTGTGGTTTAATTGCTTCGATATAATTTTTTGCCTCTTTGACTATACAAGAACTATTTTTTGAGTAAATAGTATTTTCCGAAAAAGCGGAGATTTTATCGCATACTGCTATCTGACTCAGTAGAGCAATTCTTCCTCCTAATCTAAGTAGTCGGACAAAAGAAAACAGCAGATCTACTAAGTTTTGTGAACAAGCCTCAAACCCTTACAAAGGACGAATGACGTAGCTTGCTTCTCGCTTGCGCGAGTATGACGAATGACGAATGACGTTCTTCACCGTTCACATTAATTGTGTCCACCTAAAACTAAAAAACTATACCATAGAATGAAACGGTAAGGGTGTTGTTTTTCCGAGTATAGGCTATTCAACAACCCCACGCTACTAACGTAGAGCGTGGGGATTGCAAGACAAATTGCGATTTAAACCATTGAATACCGCACTGAGTCTCAACTTGGCACAGACCTCCGAATGCCTCCCTAGTTCGGATACCCTCTAAAACCTTTTGTCGGGTTGTGGTTAAGTCAAGACATCCTAGTTGAGATGGCGGGAAGGGACTACATTTCGACTTACCTCGACGGTCAGTGAGCTTGTCGAACTGTCGCTCGGTACAAGTCGCTCAATGCAAACACTTTACTCGTGAGGTTTATCACCCATGTTACGAGTACCAGTTCTATCGAAATCAGGCAAGCCGTTAATGCCTTCCTTACCTAGCCGCGCTAGGCGTTGGCTAAGAGACGGTAAAGCCAAGGTTGTACATAACGACTTGGAATGCTTTGCCATTCAGTTAACTTTTGACCCTTCGGCTTCGCTCAGGGTCAACACCGAGCGAAGTAGACAGTTACACCTATGTGTTCCATCTAAGGGCGGTAAACGGCGCAAATATGGCGGCACAGTTACCCGCCATGGCTTCAGCAAAGGTGACAAGGTTATAGCCGAAAAAGCCGGAAAGACTTACATCGGTTGGTGTTCTGGAGACACAGAGAAACAAGTTTCAGTTAGTGATGTTAACTGGAAACGACTAGGGCAGTTTACTGTCAAAAAAGTCCAGTTGTTGCAGCGAAGCACGGGGTTAATCGTTCGCCGCCAAGCGAAGTCGAAATGTCGTGCCTTCACCTGGATTGTCAAATCTCCCCTTATTGAAAGGGTCGATTTGACCGCTATCCCTCTCCACCCTCCTGAGCCGGCGAAGGATCTGCTGAGGGTGGAGTCTCACGCGAATACGATGAGTAGCGTTCACTCTCAATAAACACTAGCTTTAGGGGATAAACTATTATGTGCGAACCTCAGCAAAATCATCGAAATGAAGCAGCTAGAGCGTTTGTAGAGTCACTTGAGCAACTTGAGAATCTCTTGGGTCATACATCTCCTCCTCCCCAGTCGAAATCTCGTCCTTCTTCATTGAAATCCCCTACTCCTCAATCAAAAACTCCTCAATCAAAATCTGCTCAGTCAGACGATGACGTTTTTGATCTAGATCTTCTCGAAGAAGCGGCGGCTGATCTGGATGCATTTTTTGGCGACACTGAACCAATGGAGGAGGAATAGAGTGCAGGGGAAGCTGGGGAAGCCGGGGAAGCCGGGGAAGCTGGGGAAGCTGGGGAAGCCGGGGAAGCTGGGGAAGCTGGGGAAGCCGGGGAAGCTGGGGAAGCCGGGGAAGATGGAGGAGATGAGGGACAAAATTTCTATAGCCTATTGCCTATAGCCCATTGCCTATAGCCTATTGCCTATAGCCTATTGCCTATTGCCTGTTCCCCCAACCCGTTGGCGCAGTGCTTCATACACGATTAAAGCTGCCGCGATCGCTACATTTAAAGATTCTACATCCTGACCGAGGGGAATTTGCACCGATTGATCAGCAAGTGTCGCTAACTCAGGGCGCAATCCCGCCGCCTCATTGCCCAGTAGAATCAGGGTAGGACAGTGCCAATCTATTTCCCAGTAACTCAACGTTGCCTGAGGTAGAGTTGCTACAACTTGTACCCCTTGAGCCTGACTTTGCCTAACTACCTGACTCAGATTAGCATTGGCACTCATGGGCAGACGAAACCATTGACCGGCTGAAGCTCGCAAGACTTTAGGATTCTCTAAGTCTACACTGTCTGGACTTAACCATAAACCATCCACACCAGCTGCGGTTGCGGTACGAATGATCGTACCCAAATTTCCTGGATCTTGCAGCGTCTCTAACACTAAACCGAGGGAACAGGGAATCTGAGGCGGGGCGAGGAATGAAGACATTGCCGTTACCACTACGCCATCTGGCTGAACTGTTGTCGCCATGGCTTTGAGAACCGAGGCGCTAACAAGTTCTACACGCTGACAGTGAGGGGTAGCGTCTTGCCAAAGTTGGGGATGACTCTGCTGCCAATCGGGTGTACAACAAAGCGTGACTAAGGGATAATTGACCGCACAGGCTTCTGCTAACAGGTGAGTTCCCTCTAACAACAGAAGTCGCTCCTCCCGTCGTCCTTTGGCTGTGTGTAGTTTCCGAATTGCCTTAACTAGAGGATTTTTGGTACTGGTTAGCATTATTTCAATGTTATGTAGAGACGCGCCATGGCACGTCTCTCCAATGCGGAACCCGGGACTTGAACCCGGAAGTTCTTGCGAACACTAGAACCTGAATCTAGCGCGTCTACCAATTCCGCCAGTTCCGCGTCTTTTTTTAATTTTCCATGCAGTTTTCAATCATGCAACAATCCTGACACATTTGTCAACTATTTTTTTTTTCGGATTTTCAGCATCGGACAAGGTACAATTCAAGGCTGGTCGATTCACTATTTTAGGGAGCAAATCTAGACATTTGCCCTCTTTCAGGTAGAATCAAAACCAAATTTTAAAATATGCCAAGATTTCACCGATTCTGGAGGATAGACCTATCAACCACTCTCTTAATTTGACCGATACTGGCTCTGTACCCAAGCCAAACCCATCCGTTCTAGAGATTTGGGGCAGATCGTCCCTAAAAGGACATGTCACCATTAGTGGCGCGAAGAACTCAGCATTGGCAATTATGGCAGGGGCGCTGCTGTGTCCTGAAGATTGCCGACTGCGTAATGTGCCTTCTCTGGTAGATATCGGGCGGATGGGTGATGTGCTGGCGGCTTTGGGTGTAAAGCTAGAACGCCAAGGAGATATCTTGGATATCAATGCTCGTCATTTGAAGCAGTCAAAAGCACCCTACGAGATTGTGAATCAGCTTCGAGCCAGTTTCTTTGTGATTGGTTCTCTGTTGGCACGATTGGGTGCGGCTCAAGTTCCTTTACCGGGTGGCTGTGCCATTGGCGCTAGACCTGTCGATCTTCATGTTAGGGGATTGCAAGCGCTGGGGGCTGAGGTGCAAATTGAGCATGGTATGGTTCATGCTTATGTGAGGGGGAATGGACGGCGGCGGTTAAAGGGGGCAAAAATTTATCTGGACTACCCTAGTGTGGGTGCAACAGAAACCCTGATGATGGCAGCAACATTGGCTTCAGGGGAAACCACTCTAGAAAATGCTGCCCAAGAGCCAGAAGTGGTGGATTTGGCAAATTTTTGTAACGCCATGGGTGCCAAGATTCGAGGGGCGGGAACCAACACGATTATTATTTCTGGCGTTCCCAGTTTACATTCAGTAGACTACTCGATTATTCCCGATCGCATTGAAACGGGTACATTTTTAGTTGCTGCGGCAATTACTCAGTCAGAACTCACCCTTTCCCCGGTTGTGCCCGATCATATTACCGCCGCGATCGCGAAACTCCAAGATATTGGCATGAGAGTGATTCAGGAAGCCCCCGACTGTCTGCGGATTATCCCGACGGGGATTATTCGGGCGACGGATATTGAAACCTTGCCCTATCCCGGATTTCCCACGGATATGCAAGCTCCCTTTATGGCACTCTTAACGTTGAGTGATGGGGATAGTGTGATTACCGAAACCGTGTTTGAAAATCGTTTAGGACATGTTCCTGAACTGAATCGCATGGGGGCAGATATTCGGATTAAGGGCAATAATGCGATCGTGCGCGGTGTCCCTTTGTTATCAGGAGCCCCTGTGGTTGCCACTGACTTACGAGCGTCCGCTGCGCTGATATTAGCCGCCTTAGCCGCCGATGGTAAAACCACAATTCAGGGACTGCATCATTTAGACCGAGGGTATGAGAAGCTAGAGGCGAAGTTACAGAAACTTGGCGCACGATTACAACGGGTATCGGATAACTCTCCGATAAAAGCCCCCTCGGTGACTCACAGTCCCCTTAATTCCTGACTGGCTATCCATCCCCATCAGGTAAGTAGGTGGGGATAATTAAAGTTAACGGCGGAGATCGTCATTCGTCATTCGTCATTCGTCATTTGTCATTCGTCATTCGTCATTTGTCATTCGTCATTTGTCATTCGTCATTCGTCATTCGTCATTTGTCATTCGTCATTTGTTGAAAACTGCTTGCACTCTGTCGGGGCGGGTTTAGGGATATCAGAGTCAAAACCAAACGTTAGCGGTAAAACCCGCCCCTACAACTCCCTCATCTGACACACCGAGCGTGTTACCGAGCGAAGTCGAGGTAAGTCGAGGTGTTCCCCATCTGACACACCGAGCGAAGTCGAGGTGTTCCCCAGCTTCCCCAGCTTCCCCAGCTTCCCCAGCTTCCCCAGCTCCCCCAGCTTCCCCAGCTCCCCCCGCTTGCCGTTATAGCGCCCCATTGACTCTGCCATTAAACCCATAAACCTGACGGCTACCGACAAACGGAACTAACTCAACCTCCCGTTCATCTCCTGGTTCAAAACGCACGGCTGTACCCGCCGGGATGTTTAACCGCATCCCCTTGGTTGGCTCTCGGTCAAAGGCTAGGGCGTCATTCACTTCATAGAAATGGAAATGAGAACCCACCTGAATCGGGCGATCGCCTGTATTCGCTACCGACAGGCGTAAGGTAGGACGCCCTGCATTGAGTTCAATTTCTCCCTTTTGGATGATTAGTTCCCCTGGAATCATGAGCTACCCTTAACAAAAATTTACAAAACCATAGCTAGTATTAATTGGCATGACAGCAATGACTCCCAGTGCTTCACCTGTCCTGCTGCCAATGAAGGCAAATTTATTTATAATACACGACTATTTAACCTGTTTGATGAAAAGATTATTTTAATTTTGTATATTTCATAAAAATATCTTTACAATTCGTGCTGTGCCACGACGCTAGTAGTTAGCCCAGGATTATAACCGGCTAAAGCCCTTACTACGAACTCAATCACTTGCCTGAGAGCTTAACCATACCAATTCCACCGAAGTAAAGACCAATAACCGCGCCAGCGAGTAAACTTTGAGTCAGAGGATCAGTGGAAGGCGTTAACACAGCGCCTAAAATCACTGCACCTAAAATAACAATTCGCCAACCGGAAAGCATTTGTGAGGATGAGACAATTCCTAAATTTCCCAACAGAATCTGAATAATTGGCACTTGAAAGGCTATCCCTGTGCTGAACATGAGAAGCAGCACAAATTCAAAATACCGTTCAATTGACCAAGCTTGCTCAACCACATCAGCGCCGTAACTGATAAAGAATTTCAGCGCGGCTGGAATTAAAGCAATGTAGGAAAATGCCAACCCCACGAAAAACAGAACACTCGATCCTAAAACCACAGGTGCAATCAAGCGTCGTTCGCGGCGAGTCAGCCCCGGTAAGACAAACTGAATCACTTGGTAAAGAATGAAAGGCGTCGCCACGAGCAAACCACTGTAACCCGCTACTTTCAGGGACACAAAGAAGTATTCACCGGGAGCTAATTGTAAAAACTTAACGCCTTTAGCCGGGATTTCCAATAACTGGACAATGTACTTAACCGCCACAAAGCAGCCAATAGCACCAACGGCGACAGCCAGCAGCGAATAGAAAATTCGCCGCCGCAACTCTTCTAAGTGATCAAACAGTGACATCTCGACATCATGGGGAAGTTCGTCGAGGTTGTCGGTTTCACTGGTGTCAGGTTGCTGGGGTAACGTTTCTACGTCAGGCGTCATCAGTTTGCAGAGTTGGATTGTAGTTTTTTAACTATTGTACCGATCGCGGGATGAGAATGCAGGAGTGCGGGGGAGCTGGGGGAGCTGGGGAAGATGAGGGATATGGGGAAGATGAGGGATATGGGGAAGATGAGGGATATGGGGGAGCTGGGGAAGATGAGGGAGATGAGGGAGATGGGAAAGATGGGGCAGATGGGAAAATTGTGTAGGGGCGGGTTTCACTACTATCTTTTCGGTTGCACCCAGATGTAACTAAACCCGCCCCGACTTGACATAAGACGTAGCTTGCTTCTCGCTTGCGCGAGTATGACAAATAACGAATGACTAAGGACGAATATCAAATTCACTCAGACGCTGTTCTAACTCTTCAAGTAATGTATCGACATCTTTCCCCACTTCCTCAAAACATACAGGAGGTGGAGATTCTGGTTCAAAATGAATTAACTTAATTTGGTCATTACCAATCCCAATCATTAAAACTTCTTTATCCGGTTGGTGAGCATTGACAATACCGACCACTTCCTGAAGATAGTTCTCAACCTTTTGATTTAATTTTTCCAGGGCGGCTTTGGAACAATAGACAAAATGGGGTCTAGGTTTCAGGTCAATTCCTATAGTTTCGTCACTTTCGCCCTTCTCTAAAAAAAGTCCCCATGACAGCGCCGCCAGTTCCTTACTATGTTCTTTGGCAAACTGATTTAGCTTAACTTTCCACTGCTCCTCTGGCTTATTCGGCTGAGGTTTACTGAACATGATCATGGTTGGCACTCCATTTGGCTCCATGGCTCTTTATTATAGCTGATTACTTGTACCAAACGGTTATCGTGGGTGTATATTAATAACTAGGACTGACTCGTCGGTGACTATGACTGCCAACCAACTTAGCTACTTGTATTCTACGTTCGTCGCATAATCATGAAAAATTTAATTAAGCAAATTAGCCGAAAATTTGGTTTTGATATCATTAAATACTATCCCAGCCCTCTTGAGCGTTCAAGAGCTATAAACCTCAAGAATAAAGGAGCAGATATGCTCAAATTGCTCACGTTTCATGAAATTGATTTAGTTTTGGATGTTGGTGCTAATGTAGGGCAATTTGCTACTCAATTATTTACAATTGGATATCAAGGTAAGATCGTTTCTTTTGAGCCTCTATCTTCTGCCTACAATCAACTATTAGAAGCCAGTAAAAACAATCAAGATTGGCAGGTAGCTGAACGATGTGCTATTGGCAATAAAAATGGGGAAATTGAAATTAATATTTCAGAGAATTCTGAAAGTAGTTCCATATTATCTATTCTGCCCAATCACACGGATGCCGCTCCAAAATCTGCCTACATTGGGTCTGAAACAACAAAAATAAGGAAACTCTCTGAACTTGTTTATAATTATGTTGATCAATCCAAAGCAACCTTGCTAAAAATAGATACACAAGGTTATGAAAATGATGTTTTGGAAGGTGCCAAAGAAATTATTCCTAAACTCAAAGGAATTCACTTAGAACTTTCTTTAGTTCCACTGTATGATGGACAAATCCTTTTTGATGAAATGCTCGATAAATTAAAAAATATGGGATTTTCTCTTTATAATCTATATCCGGGTTTTAGAGACTACAGAACAGGACGATTGCTACAAGTCATGGGAACCTTTTTTCGCTAACTAGCGACTCGAATAATTGCTTACTCCCATTCCGGCACAAGACTCTGTAATAAAAACATAGCACTGATAGGTATTTCAGCCATTAACAGTACCTAATCTTATAGTGGGAAGGGAGTAAGAGAGCCAACGATCAGTTTAAACCTGATTGAACTCGCCAGAGCATCGCATAAATGGCTTGTTGCTCTAGTAGTTGTTCATGGGTGCCTTGTTCAACTAATTTACCTTTATCCATAACATAAATACAATCGGCATTGCGTACTGTAGACAGGCGATGCGCGATCGCGATCGTGGTTCGGTTTTGGGTAATCTTTTCTAGCGATCGCTGGATGGCGGCTTCTGTCTCATTATCCACGGCGGAGGTGGCTTCATCGAGGATCAGCACCGGGGGATTTTTTAAGATAGCACGGGCAATTGCTAGTCGCTGCTGCTGTCCACCGGATAACTTTTGTCCTCTCTCCCCGATAATTGTGTCGTAGCCTTGGGGCAGTTGGCAAATAAATTCATGGGCTTCGGCAATTTCTGCGGCGGCTTCTACCTCAGATAAGGTGACATCAAAACTACCATAAGTAATATTTTCCCGCACTGTGCCATGAAACAGAAACACATCCTGGCTGACTAAACCAATGGCGCGGCGCAAATCAGCTAACTGAAGCTGGCGTAGGTCAATACCATCTAGGGTTATCGTTCCGTCTTGGACTTCATAGAGTCTCAATAATAACTTGACGAGGGTACTTTTCCCGGAACCCGTTGCACCGACAATGGCAATGGTTTTTCCGGCTGGAATATGAAGGGAAAGATTTTCTATCACAGGATGGCGTCCCTGATAGGAAAAGGTAATATTTTTTAACGCTAACTCACCTCTTATCTGAGTTACAGGCAAGGAAATCTCGCCTGAATGCATGGTAATCGGTGTATCTAACAGATTCATCACCCGGGTTGTAGACGCCATCGCCCGTTGATAGAGATCGAGGGTTTGTCCTAATCGGGTGAGGGGCCACAATAAGCGTTGAGTGAGAAATACTAACACGCTATAAGTACCGACGGCTAATCTCCCAGCTACGGCTTCCATCCCCCCATAGAGGAGAATGCCGATAAAGCCCAATAAAATAAGGATACGAATCAACGGTACAAACGCGGCAGAAAGTGCGATCGCGCGACGGTTACTTTGACGATAGGCTTCACTTTGGGCAGTTATGCGCTGGATTTCATACGCTTCCGCCGTAAAGCTTTTAATCGTGGTGATTCCGGTCAAATTATTGGCTAATTGCCCATTGAGTAAACTCACCTTTTCCCGAACCTCAGCATAACGGGGCGCAAGGCGGCGCTGAAAAGCGATAGAACCCCAGAGAATAAACGGCATGGGTAGAAGCGCCATCCAAGCCACGCCAGGTGCCAGAATCAAGAAGGCGACACCAATAATCACAACGGTTGTAGATACCTGGAGAATTTCATTGGCGCCAACATCCAGAAAGCGTTCCAGTTGGTTGATATCATCGTTGAGAATCGACATCAACCTACCCGTACTCCTATCCTCAAAAAAAGCCAAGTCTAGCGACTGTAAGTGGGCGTAAGCATCTAAGCGCAAGTCATGCTGAATCGTTTGTGCCAGATTACGCCAGAGTCGGTTGTAGGCATATTCAAATATGGATTCTAATCCCCAGATGATCAGACTCAGCACCGCCAGAATCAACAGTTGTGTGAAGATATCAGTGACGCCAAGTTGGGCAATTAAGGAATCCTCTTTTTGAACTACCACATCCACCGCCGCACCAATTAAAGCAGGTGGCGCTAAGTCAAAGATTTTATTCAGAACCGAACACGCGATCGCCTGCCAGATTTCCGTGCGATAGTTATGACCGTAGGCAAATAGGCGTTTGAGTGGTGATTTGTCATTTGTCATTTGTCATTTGTCATTTGTCATTTGTCATTTGTCATTTGTGATAATTGAACGGTTAGGTCAGGGCGGGTTTAGTTATATCAGGGTGAAAACGAAACGTTAGTGGTAAAACCCGCCCCTACAACAGATGTTTCATCGGAACGTCTCTGCTTTCTCAGCTCCCCCTGCTTCCCCCTGCTCCCCCTGCTCCCCTCTTGTCTATTTTGTGGCAATCCGTAGAATAAGTATATTTACTCGACCGAATTATGTGAAGGTTATATGAAGCTCAATTTCACAGAGACTTCGGCAACTCCCTATAACCTCGTGTTTTGTTCCAATATAATTATGATATTTCGATAAAGATTGCGGGTAAGGCTTACCATCTCCAGAAAGGAGTGGCAAGATGATTGATAGGACTCAGGGCATCACCAGTAAGCTATAGGCGATCGCTTCCTTACCCTCAATCACAATTTTTTTGACCACTTACAGGGTATTACGAGCAAGCAATGATGATTACTAACGCCAACCCCTCGATTATTCCTCCCCGAATTGATTATTGCCTCACCGCAACTGAGCAAGGATGGCAATTGACGGCTTGGGAACCTGCTATTGTGGGGGGCAATAGAGTTAAGCCTTATCTCTGGAAGTTTAATTCCGAACTCCAAACGCTACAAGAAGCGCACCGAACGCTTCAGCTAATTCTGGGTGAAGGATAGTTTTTTATTTTCCAATCGGCTTTCCGCGACTGTCTGAGTGAGCGTTAAGCTCATCCGTTTTGAGTTTATAACCCTAAACGACTGTGATAGAGTGATTTGGCTGGATTTGAGGAATACAAATTTTCGCTTGTTGTAGAGTAAACTCTATTTAGGTTGGATTTCTAGCTCTTTATATCCCGTCGTTTCATCCATCGTTCTCAAAAAGATTAAATTATCGCTGACGCCCATAATAATTTCAGCCGTCGTATAGATGATACATCCCTCTAGAAGATGACCTCCGATTGTCTTTCCTTTTTTATCCGACAAGGCAATGTGTAAATGGATACCATGGATAGACAGAGTGCCAACGAGGGAAACAATTTCAAAACGCCGCTTGAAGGCTTGAGCATAATTTTGACCTGCAAAGCGCAGGGTGGCTTGTTTGAGGCTACCCACCGCCGTAATCATAAACCCGGATTCAATCTGGTGCTGTTTGACGAACTGCCTTAAGCTTGTCCTTAAATCGTCATTGGGTTTTAAGCGAATCGCAAAAATTTGCATGGTGTATGATGATGGCGGCAGCGCTAGTTTTAAGTCAGATTGATGAGAGTTGTAATTACCACCTTTGTGGTAGTATTTAGCCTAATAGAATTGTCCCAGTGGATGAGCGATTTTATCCTACCCATGCCAGTATTCATTTTGGCAGGAGCGTTACTCGCGATCGCGTCTAACTACGGTAAATCTCCAGGTTGGTCTATTTCTCTACAACCCAGACAATTCTCAAGCAGTCAAACTCAGTCTACCTCTGTGGAGAGTAATAATCCAGCATCTAACTCGACGGTGCTTAATCCATCATCATCCACATCACTACCTCAGCCGCCTCGTTCGATTTCCTTTACGATTCCTCGCCGTTCATCAGGGAATGGGTGAATAGGGAGGGGTAATACCAAATTTGCCTTTGTTACCCCCTTTTAAGGAGGTGATTAAAATAGCGGCTAAATCAACAAAGGTTTTGGCTTTGTGCAGCAAACCATATCTATTTTCTCTGGAATCCATGATCAAGATTGTCGGGATTTTCGGAATTATCGCGGTTGTAGGGGCGTCGCGGTTGTAGGGGCGAGTCGCTGCACATAGTAGGCGGTGTAAGAATTAACCTATATCGACTCGCCCCTGTCCCAATGTGGTGTTATGCCAAATCCGGGTTAACTATTCCTAAAGAGAGCAAATCGCCAAAACCCTGTAGAGACTTGCCATGAAAACCCTGTAGAGACTTGCCATGGCAAGTCTTGAACAATCTGGACATAAAAGGGTTATGTATGGCGGATTTGGTATTAGATAATTACCGATACCTAATGCAGGGCGACCCGATATAATCAAGGGTTGGGTTCTGTTCATTGAATGCGGCGGGTCGCCCCTACCATGTTTATCTATAGTTACCGATACCTAGTGCAAGAAAGCAGAAATAACTGAACAGCTAATATCTCCCCCCGCTTCCCCTGCTCCCTCTGCTCCCCCTGCTTCATCGTATCTACGAAGCTGCTCAAGTATTTTTGCCGAGCTGCACTAGTGGGAGGGAAAACCGATCAAATTAAGGGTTGGGTGGTGTTGATTGGGTACGGCGAGTCGCCCATCCCTGTTAGTTTCTCTGTACACCCTCAGTGCCCCATATTCCGTTTCAGTTGCTCCAACTCCTCATCAGTCTCCCAGCGCTGAAATTGAGTCTCTAAGGGGTCTACACCTGCTCCAATGTTGTAATTTGAACTCTGGTTCCAAGCCGATGTCTGCCACTGAGACTGAGATTGAGCTTGGGCTTGAGTGCGGGCAGCTTCGACAACTCTTGCTTTGGTATGAACTTCATTGCGACGGGTTTGAATCTGACGCTGTAGTTCTTTAGTCTGAGCAATTCGTTGTTTAACCCCTTCCATCTTGCCCCAGAGTTGATTCCCTTGATGCAAAAGCGTAGCTTCTCGTTGTTGAGCGGCTTGGGCTAAATCAGGTCTGCCTTTCGATTGAGCCTTATTCATCCGTTCGTGCCAACGCTGAATTTCTTGGGCAACTCCTAATATTTCATCCTGTAGGCGCTTTTGCTGAAGTTGCAAGTCAGCAATCAGCTTCAATGTGTCTTCTTCTTGCTCCCGTAACTGTTCTTCGAGTGCCTGTAACTCTAAATGGGGATTGTTGCGGAGAAATTCATCCAGGCGATTTTCCAGAAAGCGATTGAGATCCTCAAATAAACCCACTTCTGACTCCTAATACCCGTGCCCTTCGCTAATATGCTACCTCATCCTGCGGGTGTCGGGGTGATGGGGTGTCGGGTGTCGGGTGTGGGAAAAATCTTTTTCCCGATCAATTCGCCAATCCCTCTATCGATGGGCATAAATTGGCAATTTGCCTGGTGGGTTTCACCCCTTGGGGAGATGATTTTAAGCCTTTAGACAACGATTCTGACAGACAGAAGGACAGGAAAATCTGCCTTGAAGTAGGCAATCCTATTCCGGTCATCGTTATATATAACCGAAACAACGAGGAAAAACATTATGGTTGAGAGTGTGGGACTAGAACTCACGAGTTGGGTGGCTTGGATAGCACAGATACCAGTAGAGCCAGAACTCGATACCGTCGAAGATGCCGCGCTGATCTTTGACGGACCTCAATTTTTTACCACATTAATCGCTGGTGTGGTTTTAGCGTTTGCGTTCCAGATGCTCTTAACGAATCTGGGTGTGGCGTTGGGAATTTCCTTTGCTGGAGGCGGAGATTCATCATCGTCTGATAAAAAGTCATCAGAGACGGTGCAGGGGACAATTCGCAAGGTTGGTACAGCATTGGGATTAGCAACGTTAATTAGCGTTACCGTGGCGCTATTTTTTGCTTGTCTATTTGCCGTAGAATTAAGCTTGCTGGAGAGTCCCGGCTTAGGTGCGATTGTCGGGTTGGTGATTTGGGCAACGTACTTTTCGTTACTGGTTTGGGTCAGTTCGACAACGGTTGGTTCTTTGATCGGATCAGTAATTAGTACCGCTACCTCTGGTTTTCAAGCCATTTTAGGTACTGCCACAGCCGCAATTGGGGGTAGCGCCGTCCAAAAAGAGGTGGTGCAAACCGCAGAAGCAACGGCGGCGGCGGTACGTCGAGAACTGGGTTCTGCCATTGACCCGGAGACGATTCGCGAGAACTTAGAAGATTATATTCAGGCGATACGACCTCCAGAACTGAATCTGCAAAAGATTCGGGCGGAATTAGAAGACTTAATCAATGATCCAAATTTACAAGAAATTGCGGATAGTAACAGTCTGTACGGTGCGAGCTGATGTGGAAAATTATCTGCTCAATAAATATTCTTGGCAGATGCATCGACCAACGCTGGAGCGGGAATTCCGAGATGTACTCTATGATCCAGAAGCTGACCCCGCCACTGTGGTACAGGAATTAGAGCAGCTCAATCGGTCAGATTTTGCTGATTTGTTGGTACAACGGGGTGTTTTTACTGAAGAACGGATCAGAGAAATTTCGACTTGGCTGGATATCATTCGCTTAGAAGCCTTATCTGTGGCAATTGCCGCTAGAGAACGCGCCGAGGCGATCGCACTATTAGCCGCGATGGAGCAATATTTCCTATCCACGCCCAAGGAAGCACTCACGCCTGAGAAGATTCAACTGAATATTAGGGAGATTCTGCATGATCCAGATGCAGATTATGAACATCTGAGCAATCGTCTGGCTCAGTTTGATCGTCCTCTATTTGAGCGGTTGGTCGAACAACGTCAAGATTTAACCCCTGTTGAAGGGGAAGCCGTAATCGTTGAACTGGAGAAAGCCCGCGATCGCGTTTTAGATACAGCCAGAGAAACCCAAGAGGCGCTGAAGGCAAAGATTGAAGCCCAGTGGATGAAGGTTCAGTCTGTTTTGAGTAACACCGGTAAATCTCAACTGAATCCTCAAGCCATTGAACAGGAACTCAAATTACTCTTAGATGAACCTCAAGCGGGATGGCTGCTGCTGCGTAAACGCGCTGAACGCTTTGACCGGGATACGTTGGTACAACTGTTAAATCAGCGTCAAGATTTGAGTGAAAGCCAAATTAACCAAATTATCGATCAGGTTGAGGGAACCTGGAGTCGTGTTCGCAGTATTCCCCAAAAAATGGCGGATACAACCAAAGAGCAATACGACAAAACCATGTCCGCGATCGCGGAGTATCTGCGGAACACCGGAAAGCCAGAACTCAATCCAGACGGGATTCAGCGTGATTTAACCAAACTGCTGGATGATCCACAGCTTGGCACCCGCTTAATCAGACGTCGATTAGCGGCAATGGATCGCGATACCCTGGTACAGTTACTCGCCCAACGGGATGATCTGAGTGAACAAGAGGTGAATCAGATCATTGATCAAGTGTTTTCCACTGTTCGCAGCGTAGCTAAAGCCCCCCGACGCTGGGCGCTACGCACTCAGGAAACTGCCCAAGATTTCCAAGCCGCCTTTGAGGATTACCTACGTTCGACGGGCAAAGAGGAACTCAATCCCGAAGGAATTAAGCGGGATATGCAAATGTTGCTGAATGAACCCGGTGCTGGGATGTCGAGTCTGCAAGAACGCCTGTCTCACTTTGATCGCTCGACGCTGGTGGCGTTGTTATCCCAACGGGAGGATATCTCAGAAGACGATGTAAATGGAATTGTCGATCAAATTCTGAATGTGCGTAACCAAGTGATCGCCCAAATCCGGACTGTGCAAGATCGCATCCAGTCAGTTATTGATGGTATTTTTGAGCGTATTCGCGATTATCTGAATAGCTTAGATCGTCCGGAACTGAATTATGATGGCATCAAGCAAGATGTGCGAACATTGTTTGATGACCCCGAAGCTGGATTTGATGCACTGCGCGATCGCTTGTCTCAGTTTGATCGCGATACCCTCGTCGCTATTATCAGTTCCCGTGACGATATCTCCGAAGCCGATGCTAATCGGATGATTGCTCAGATTGAGCTGGTTCGCACTAGGGTGCTACAACGGGCAGAACGGATTCAACAACAAGCCCAACTGCGCCTAGAACAGGTCAAGTATCAAGCCCAACGCCAAGCTGAAGAAACTCGCAAAGCCGCTGCGACGGCAGCTTGGTGGCTGTTTGCGACAGCATTAATTTCGGCGTTGGCTTCCGCAGGTGCAGGGGCTTTAGGTGTCGCTTAAAAGATGTAGAGACGTTGCAGGCAACGTCTCTACCAAATGATGCCTCCTAAACGCTATGGCGATTGCTATAAGTGAAAGGGGTTGAACAATGTTTTTTCTGAGAGGTATATGACAAAATGGGACATCCAGATTAAAACCCCAATAAAAGATAGGTTTCATTTTCTTGTTGAGTAACCGTTTGTTTCCAGCTCATTTGATGGGAGACATCTTCAAACAGCACAAATAACTGATTATCAACATTCATGCTATAGATATCAATATACTCCGGTCGCTGCGGATTATGGGAACGCGCCACACCTTCGAGCCTAAAATCTTCTGTTTTTCCTGCCAAAATATCCAATAATATATCGTCTAAACCAATCAACTCTGGAAAACTAACACTGACTGACTTGCCAATAGTTAATTTTTCGGGAAAATCACAAAACTTGTGAGCCTGATCAGAAATCTCTCGAATGGTTAAATCTGGATTTAGGATTAAATACTCCATCTGACGCATTGCCACAAACCGTTCTAGAATGGGGTTAAGCTTAGACGACGCGGTTTGCAGTTCACACAGATCCTTCAAACGATAGCCGAACCCATACACGGTTTCAATCATGTCACCTGCACCCGCTTTGTTGAGCTTGCGTCGTAATCCTTTAACATGTGCCTTAACCGTTTCCCTGTTGGGTGGATCTCCAAACGTCCAAAGTTTTTCGATAATGTAATCTTGACTAAATATCCGGGTAGGAGATGACATCAACAAATACAAAAGACCATATTCTTTGGGAGATAGACGCAAGGGTTGTCCCTGACAGGTTACTTCACAAGTACTGGGGTCGATTTCCAAGTTTCCCCATTGCAACGTTGGTGTACTAGCATCCCGGTTACGTCTGAGTAAAGCCCGGATTCGAGCCGCTAACCCCTCAACAGGACAGGGTTTAATAATATAATCATCAGCGCCCGCATCTAATCCCGCCACCATATCTTGCGTCGCGGCTGATGCACTTAATAAAACAATCGGACTGGTATTTCCGGCTTGTCTCAATCGGCGACACAGACTAATACTATCCAGATGGGGCAAATTAATATCAAGCAGAATTAGATCGTAGTTATAGGCTAAAGCATTGTCCAACCCCGTCTCACCGTCATCCGCCAGATCAACAACATAATTTTGTTGAGTTAACCCTACCACAATGGTTTTGGCTAAACTTTGATTATCCTCAATAACCAAAAGTTTCATTTTTCCCCCTTTGAACAATAGATAAGCCTGAATCTTCCTGTGATCTCCCCCGATTTTTAAGCAGGAAATTCCTCCCCTACGGAAACCTCAGCCTTGCCTACATCGTTTATGACAATTTTTCAGGAGGCGGAAAGATGGGGGATAGGAAGACATGATAACGACAGACAGAAAAGATTCTGTCCACCTGAAACCCCTATTCTGCCTCACTTCAAAAGAGTATGGTAAAAAAAACAACCGATTGTAATAGATGTTAAACACAGAGTCAGGTAATTCTATGTCATTGTCGATGAATTCCCAGGAGCGTAACCTGCTCAAGCACCTGGTTGACTACTCCTCTATCCAGTCTCTGCCAGAAATTTGGTCGATCGCGGCGCAGCGATTTGGACAGATTATTGCCCTGAGAGATCCTCACACCCAACCGGAGGTGATCCTAACCTACACTCAGTTGGTGCGCCAGATTCAACAATTGGCGGCGGGATTACAAACCCTGTTTGATGATCCGGTGATCAAGCAGGAACAAGAGTCCTCGGAACTTCCTCCCCGTATCGCCTTAATTGCCGATAACAGCCCCCGTTGGCTAATTGCCGATCAGGGGATCATGACGGCTGGGGCGGCAAATGTGGTTCGTAGCGCCCAAGCTGATCCCGAAGAACTGCGGTATATTTTAGAACACAGTGGCAGCATTGCTTTAGTTGTCGAAGATACCAAGACACTGACTAAACTCAGAGCTCATCTTGACGATTTGCCGATTCAATTTGTGATCCTACTCTCCGATCAAGAGCCACCGGCTGAAGACAAGCTAAAGGTGCTTAATTTCTCTGAGGTGATGAGTCTGGGGTCAAAAGCCACGCTACAACCCGTTCAGGCGACCCGTCAAACCCTCGCCACCTTAATGTACACCTCCGGCACCACCGGGAAACCCAAGGGGGTGATGTTAACCCATGGTAACCTGCTGCATCAAGTCACCACCTTTGGTATCGTCATCCAACCCAAAGGAGGCGATCGCGTCTTGAGTATTTTACCGACGTGGCATGTCTATGAACGCACCGTTGAATACTTCCTCTTGTCTCAAGGGTGTACCCAAATTTACACCACCATTCGCCATGTCAAAGCCGATCTCAAAGCCTTTAAACCCATCTACATGATCGGCGTTCCTCGGCTGTGGGAATCGATTTATGATGGGGTGCAAAAGCAGTTTCGGGAGCAACCACCGAACAAGCAAAAATTAGTGTTCACCTTACTGGATATCAGTCAGCGCTATATTAAAGCGCGGCGAATCGCTCAAGGATTAGACTTGAATCAGCTTAATCCTAGTCCCCTAGAACGTCTTAGCGCCAGCATCCAAGCCTCACTCCTGTTACCCGCCCACAAATTAGCCGACAAACTCATTTATCAAACCGTGCGGGCGGCAACCGGGGGTCAAATTAAAACCATTATCAGTGGTGGGGGTTCCCTGGCAATGCATTTGGAAAACTTCTTTGAAATTGCCGGGATTGAGATTCTGGTGGGGTATGGACTTACTGAAACCTCCCCCGTGACGAACGTTCGCCGGATGGAACGGAATCTGCGCCGTTCCTCCGGACTCCCCATGCCCGGAACCCAGATTCGCATCGTTGATCCAGAAACTCGGAAACCCTTACCCACAGGCGAACAGGGCTTAGTTTTAGTGAAAGGACCCCAAGTGATGCAAGGCTACTATAAAAATCCAGAGGCGACAGCAAAAGCCATTGACTCCGAGGGATGGTTTGATACCGGAGATTTAGGATGGGTGACGCCCAACCATGATTTAGTCTTGACAGGACGGGCAAAAGATACCATCGTATTGACCAACGGCGAAAATATCGAGCCGCAACCGATTGAAGATGCCTGTCTGCGAAGTTCTTATATTGAACAAATTATGCTAGTGGGTCAAGATCAGCGATCGCTCGGTGCGTTAATTGTGCCGAATATGGACGCCCTGCAAAAGTGGGCAGCCGCTGAAAATATTACCCTAAACTTGCCCAACTCCGATACGAACAAGGACAGCGAGTCGTTCCGGACGGGTATTGACCTGAAAAGTAAAGAGGTGCAGAACCTATTCCGGCAAGAATTGAACCGGGAAGTCAAAAATCGACCGGGCTATCGCCCTGATGATCGAATTGGTCAATTTGCGCTGATTTTAGAACCCTTTTCCATAGAAAATGGCATGATGACTCAAACACTGAAAATCCGGCGACCCGTTGTTACTCAACGATATCGCGATATCATTAACGGGATGTTCGCCCCTATTGCGGGGAAATAGGGTGAAAGAGTATGCTGGTAAGTTGCCTGTTGCTCAAAACATGATTATGCCCCCAAACTTTAGGTTATCCTGTTAGCCGGATTAACCCTTACCGATAGAAGCGATGGTGAAGGCTCCTGCGCTCTATAGCCAGGAGATGAAACCGAGCAAACCGTCTAGGTAGCGAATTTATTCGCCAGTCAAATAATCCGGATAACACTCAGCCAACAATGTAGTATAATATTAGTAACATTGCAAAAGGTCGAGCAAGTGTTTAATCTGATTTACGAGTTTAAGTTAAAGCCAACTTCCGCCCAAATAGCCACTTTTGCTGAGTGGCTAGAACAATGTCGTCGGGTCTATAACTACGCTCTTTGTGAGCGGAAAGATTGGGTTAACTCACGTAAATCCTCAATAAACAGTTGCTCGATTAAACATGAGTACATCATACCTGCGGGTGCATCAGCACCCAACTATTCTAGTCAGTGTGAAAGTCTCACTCAGGCTAAAAAGAATATCCCTGCACTTAAGCAGATACACTCACAAGTGCTACAGCAAACCCTTAAGCGTTTGCAAAAGGCATTTGAGGGGATGTGGGAGAATGGGCGAGGGTTTCCACGGTTCAAGAAAGCAGGTCGGATGCGGTCATTTCTTTTCCCATCAATGGGAAAAGAACCCATTCAAGGGAAGTATGTCAAACTCCCTAAGATTGGGTTAGTTAAATTTATCCAATCTCGTCCAATTCCCGATGATGCAACTATTAAGCAAGCACGAATCGTTAGACGGGCATCCGGTTGGTATGTACAACTTACCCGGCAATGGAAATTAGATATACCTGAAATTAGTCCGGCTGGTACATCACTGGGAATAGATGTCGGATTAATGCACTTTGCCGCCGTGTCTAATGGACGAACGTTTCCTAATCCACGACCATTTAAGCGCCTAGAAAGCAAGCTGAAATCGCTGCAAAAGAAGGTGTCTAAAAAGCGTCCAGGGTCAAACAATCGCGCCAAAGCACAAGCCAAAGTGTCACGACTACATGAGCGGATAGCCAGTACCCGCAAGAACTATCATTGGGAGTTAGCCCATAACTTGTGTGATTGGGCGGATATGATATTTGCTGAACAACTCAATCTGAAAGCGTTAGGTCGAGGCTTTTTGGCTAAACACTGCCTAGATGCGGGTTGGAGTCAGTTCCTAGATATCCTCTCTCAATGTTGTTTCAAGCGGGGTGTGTACTTTCAGAAAGTACCAGCAGCCGGAACAAGTCAGACTTGCCCCAACTGCTTAGAAGATACAGGCAAAAAGAAACTATCCCAACGGGTACACAAATGCCAGTATTGTGGGTACACAGCCGATAGGGATGTGGCATCCGCTCAAGTCGTAGAAATTAGAGGAGTCGTAGCCGTGGGACACACACCATCTAAGCTTTCTGAGGGTAAAGGTCACGTCCTGGAAGACGCTAAACTCTGCCTCCCTGTGACGGAAGAATCCCCCGCGCTCTTATAGCCGGGGGAGTGTCAACTTTTTAAGTGTCAGACCTACTGAGAAATACCTATATGCCTACAGAAGAATCTCAATCCAAAGAATCTCAATCCAACCTACTCTTGAAGCGACCGGTTAATATTAAAGCCATTGTCACACCCCGCTGGAAGGAGGAGGTACAACAACAACTCCAGGGACAAATTAACCAACTGGACTCTCAACTTCAACAGTTGGACATGCAAGGGCAACGGGCGATCGCGGAAATTCAAAAGCAAAGTGTGAATCCTCCGGGTCCTCAAGTCAAGCAGCAAATCGAAAGTATTCAATTGCAGGTCAATCAAAAGAAAAGTGAGCTGCTTGAGCAAAAAAACCAGCAACTCCAGCAACTTCAACAGGTACAGATGCTCGAACTTGACCAAGAAGTCAATCAAGGTCAAATCGAAAGCTTCTTCCGCGTTGAAGCCGGAGATAACCTGGTTCGCAAAATGCAGGTCGAAATTCTCCTACGAGATGGCATAGTCGAAGAAATTCGCGGCGATATTTAAAGCAGAGGGGCGGGTGTCTTGGGAATCGTGTTTCGCTATAGATAACCTTACCTCAAAACCAGCCCTGCCTGTAGAGACGCGCCATGGCGCGTCTCTACATTGGGTATCTTGCTATCCTGAAAAGAGTTGCCCTACTATTGCTAAGAAAGCCCATTCAACGATGAGTGACCAAACAACCCGATTATGTATTCTCGGTGGAGGGTTCGGGGGGCTTTATACTGCCCTGCGCTTAAGCCAACTCCCTTGGGAAAAGTCACAGCAGCCAGAAATTATACTCGTTGATCAAAGCGATCGCTTCGTATTTATGCCGCTGCTGTACGAACTCCTGACCGGTGAACTACAAACCTGGGAAATTGCCCCACCCTTTGAAGAACTCCTGGCAAATACTGGGGTACGCTTTACCCAAGCGACGGTGATGGGGATTGATAGTGAACAACAACGGGTACAATTGCAGGATGGCGTAGAATTTGCCTATGATCGCCTGGTCTTGTCCTTAGGTGGAGTTACACCGATGGAGAGCGTCCCCGGTGTCGCTGAACATGGGATTCCATTTCGAGCGATCGCAGATGCTTATCGTTTAGAAGAACGGTTACGCATTCTCGAAGAATCCGACGCGGAAAAAATTCGTGTCGCCGTTGTCGGTGGTGGGTATAGTGGCGTGGAACTCGCCTGCAAACTCGCTGAACGGCTAGGAGAACGAGGACGCATCCGGTTAATTGAACAAGGTGAGATGATTCTGAAAACCTCTCCCGAATTTAACCGTGAAGCCTCACAGAATGCGTTAAATGAACGAAAGGTATGGATCGACCTAGACACCTCGGTAGATGCGATCAGCGCCGATACCATTTCTCTGCTGTACAAAGGACAGGTGGATACAATTCCTGTCGATATTGTGTTATGGACAGTCGGAACCACAGTCACCCCCGTCGTGCGATCGCTCCCCTTTAAACAAAATCACCGGGGTCAACTCATGATCACCCCAACCCTACAAGTGGTTGATCATCCAGAACTTTATGCCCTAGGGGATCTAGCCGATTGTCGAGACATCACCGGTCAACAAGTCCCCAACACGGCTCAATCTGCCTTCCAGCAAGCCGATTACGCCGCTTGGAATATTTGGGCATCTCTAACCGGGCGTCCTTTACTCCCCTTCCGCTACCAGCATTTAGGCGAAATGATGACATTAGGGACAGACAACGCAACACTTACTGGGTTAGGATTAAAACTTGATGGGGTTTTTGCCCATCTAGCGCGGCGTCTTGCCTATCTTTATCGTATGCCCACCCTAGACCATCAGCTCAAAGTTGGTTTAAATTGGATGGCACAACCTTTATTGAATCTGCTCAAAAATGAGGGTATGTAGGGGCGGGTTTATTGATTTTCGTTTCACGGTTGACGATAACTTTACCTCAAACCCGCCCTGACCAGGTACGATAACTATAAAACAAATGACAAATGACGAATGACGAATGACAAATGACGAATGACAAAGGACAAATGACCAATCCAAAAGTCATTTTACTCGATGCCGTCGGTACATTATTTGGGGTGCGCGGAAGTGTGGGTCAGATTTACAGCGCGATCGCTCGCCAGTTCAACGTGAATGTACCACCGAAACTGGTTAACGATGCCTTTTTCCAAGCTTTTGCTGCGGCTGATCCCTTGGTTTTCCCAGACACAGACTCTGAAGAGATTCCTCAATGTGAATTTGAATGGTGGCGCGTGATTGCCCTTCGCACGTTCCAAAAAGTTGGTGTTCTGGAACAGTTTGCAGACTTTACCGATTTTTTTGACCACCTTTACACCCACTTTGCCACCGCCGAACCGTGGTTTATTTATCCAGATGTTATCCCAGCGCTGGAGGCGTGGCAGCGAGTTGGTATTCAATTGGGTGTTTTGTCGAATTTTGATTCTCGCCTTTACTTAGTGCTAAAAGCACTGAATCTGGATGAGTTTTTCAGTTCAATCACCATTTCCACAGAAGTGGGGGCGGCTAAACCTGATCCCAAAATTTTTACCCGCGCTTTACAGAAATATGAATGTGAACCTTCACAAGCGTGGCACGTTGGCGATAGTTTGCGAGAAGATTATCAGGGGGCTAAAGCGGCGGGATTGAGAGCTATCTGGTTGGAGCGTTCTGAAGATATGGCTGAGATTTAATCGTCTTATGTCATTTGTCTTTAGGACTTACGCAAAGGCTCTATATGTAGGGTGTGTTAGCGAAGCGTAACGCACCTTAATCAGCACATTTGGTGTGGTTGCGTAAGTAATTGATCGGGGCGGGTTTAGTTGCATTGGGGTGAAGTCAGAAAGGATAGTAGTCAAACCCGCCCCTACAAATGCGCCATGCCCGAAAAGCGTTGCGAAGGGTATTTTCCTGTTCCCTGTTCTGTGGTTTTAAGATTATAAAATTAAACATTCAACCTTACGTCACACTTACATCAGGTTTAATGTCATCTACAATGACCATGAGCGGTTCTCAAATTATTACCTATAGTCCGGCTTACACGCTGGTTCCCACCTACGAATGCTTTAACCGTTGTAGCTATTGTAACTTTCGCACTGATCCGGGTCAAAGTTCATGGTTGACTCTAACTGAGGCTGATACTCTCTTAAAACAGCTTCAATCCCAGGGAATTTGTGAAATCCTCATCCTCAGCGGTGAAGTACATCCCCATTCACCACGGCGTCAAGCCTGGTTCCAGCGAATTTATGATTTGTGTGAACTCGCCCTATCCATGGGATTTCTCCCCCATACTAATGCTGGACCATTGCAGTTTGAGGAGATGCGATCGCTAAAGTCGGTAAATGTGTCAATGGGGTTAATGTTGGAACAACTAACGCCCCAACTCCAGCAAACCGTTCACCGTCATGCACCCAGTAAGATACCCCAGGTGCGACTACAACAGCTTGTTTGGGCGGGGGAGTTACAGATTCCGTTTACCACAGGGCTATTATTAGGTATAGGTGAGACAAGTGATGATTGGTGGGAAACCTTAGACGCGATCGCGCAGCTTCATACTCAGTATGGTCACATCCAAGAAGTGATTTTACAACCCCATAGTCCCGGTGATCAACAACATTGGCAAGCCCCCGCATTTGATCCGCAACAGTTACCCCAAGTCATAGCCAAAGCCCGTCAAATTTTACCCGCTGATATTACCCTGCAAATTCCGCCCAATTTAGTCCTAGATAACCAATGGTTACTCGCCTGTTTAGCAGCAGGGGCGAAGGATTTAGGGGGAATTGGACCCAAAGATGAGGTAAATCCTGATTATCCCCATCCACAAATTCAGCGACTACGAAATATCCTCGAACCAGCCGGATGGCATCTTGTTCCCCGCTTACCCGTTTATCCGCAGTATAATGATTGGTTGTCCCCACGATTACAACAAGCCGTTTTGAATATAAGATTTAATGACATCCAACGGGGAAGCGATGTCCTAATTGACAAATGACAAATGACGAATTTATGTCTGAACTTGAAACCGCCTTAGAATTTATCCGAAACGTTGAACGGGAAAACCCTGATAAATCAGCCTATCAAATTGCCAATATCCTGCGCGGCTATACCCGGAAAAACTATACAAGCCGATTATGGAGTACCGCAACAGGTTATCACCAAGAGTATATTGAAGGAGAATTTCAAGGAAAACTCAATGGGGATGTCTTGTTAAGTGGAGAAACCACAGACTTTGGTCACTTTCTCGCCTCCCTATCTGATCGGTGGGGAGGGCGGGTTTTGTTTTTCATTTATCGGTGGGGAGGGCGGGTTTTGTTTTTCATTTATCGGTGGGGAGGGCGGGTTTTGTTTTTCATTTATCAGTGGGGAGGGCGGGTTTTGTTTTTCATTTATCAGTGGGGAGCTGAATTTAGTCCCTAAACCCGCCCCTACAATTGATTCCCTAAACCCGCCCCTACAATTGATTCCCTAAATCCGCCCCTACAATTGATTCCCTAAATCCGCCCCTACAATTTGAGGATTTATTTTCGTTAACTTTTTAAAATAAAACTCTATAGGTTGCCCATAAAATTGCTAAACTACAACCATCTTAAAAGAATCTCAAATGGAATGGTTGAAAAATGACCTCAATGAAATGTCCTAAATGCCAAGGAAACCTAGAATCTGTCGTTTATGCCGATATTGAAGTAGACCGATGCACGGATTGCTATGGCATCTGGTTTGATTCTCAAGAGGCTCAAACTCTCAAAGAAATAGAGGGATCTGAAGCCATCGATACGGGTGATCCCCAAATCGGCAGTAAATTTAATGCCATCGAAGATATTAATTGCCCGAAATGCCAAACCCGAATGACCAAAATGGTTGACCTAAAACAGCACCATATTTGGTATGAAAAATGCCCGATCTGTTATGGTATCTGGTTTGATGCTGGGGAATTTAAGGATTATAAACAGGAGGATATTCAGGATATCTTCAAAGGCATCTTTACTGGGGAACGGCGCTGAACCGTAATTTGGAAAAATCGGAAGTCATCTGGGTGATCAAGATTAGCGAAGCATCAACTGAAATAGTCCGGTTCAGTACATTGACACAGCCGCTTTGAACCGAGCTGATGTGAGAGTCTCCTACACTCAATCAAAGATTAGAGTGTAGGCTTCCTTTGCTTTGTTATGGTATATACATATTTAGTTTAATTTGTCAATATTCTGATTGAATGATTTTAGAGACTTTTTTCTCTTGACAAACAGTCCTAATCACCTCATATAATATTGAGTCAGGCGAAATCCATTTTCGTCGCCCTCTTTTCACCCCACCCATTGGACGTCACGGCGTCACACTTGCCTCCTGTTTACCTAGGACATCAGTCAACAAACCGACTGCGAGCAAAGTGAAAGGTTGATATGGCGTTGTCATCCTCACGCCTTTTCCCGGTTTCTAGGAATACTTGACCGACGCTCTTGGTGAAGTTGACGGCAAAGGGGAAGTCAAACTGGATTCAGTCTTTTTTTTGTCAGTCTTTTTTTTGTCAGTCTTGTTGTGCCAAAACACTCAATCTATCTATTGTCTCAAAACATGAAAATAGAATAAATTGATAATTACGCTCAAAATTCAAATGAACTTAAGTCATTATGGAATCATTTTTGGAATTCTTAAACAATATCAATATTGATATCTCTGGCATTCCTGTTGTCAAAACTGTTATTGTCCTCATTCTCCTGATAGGAATACAGGTATTTAGACGGCTGTTTATTTCAGTCGTCATTAAAACCATAGAGCGTTTTACTAGAAAAACCGACACTACCCTTGATGATGAGTTAATTGCGTTTCTGAAACCGGCATTAAGCTGGATAATTTCCCTGGCGGGGCTGTGGTTATCACAACTCATTTTGGCGGATGAATTGGGACCTAAATTGACTGAAACAATAGAGAATACGCTCAACTTCCTCTTTGTTTTTGTCATAGCCTACTTGGTTTACCGAGGCGCTTACCTTTTAGGCAATGTAATTGCTGCCATAATGTTCCATTCGGAAAGCGATGTTGATGAGGTTCTTAAACCCTTAATCCCCAAAATTTTTCAAACTATCGCTATTATTCTACTCGCCATTAAAGTGAGTGAGATGTTGTTAGGGCAATCGGCGGCTGCAATCGCTGGTTTATTAGGCGGAGCCGGAATCACTTTAGGTTTACTGTTCAAAGACATTCTTTATGACTGGTTTTGCACCTTTATTATCTACTCCGATAACCTCTATCGAGAAGGAGATTGGGTAGGAATACAAGGAGTGAATGGTTTTGTCCAAATCATGCAGATTGGATTTAGAACCACCACACTACATATAACAAAATGGGGTTCTATTGTGAAAATGCCTAATGCTAAAATGATTGCCGGTATTGTGGAGAATTGGTCACAAAATCCGGGTGATGAGTTGAAGTGGGGGATTAACTTAACCCTAAAAATTGACGGAATTTCCGCTAAGCAAACGGAGAGAATTTGCCAGGGCATTCGAGACATAATACCCTCTATTCCTGGTATGTCTCAATCATGCTTGGTTCGGTTTAGCCGCATTGAGCAGAATGCCCGGGTTATTGAAATTATGGCTTTTGTCAATGATGATAATCTCTACTTTGATGCAGAAACAGGATTAAACCTAGCTATATTAGATTTATTGGAGAAAGAAGGTATTGACTTCCTGTACATTCACCTAAAAACACAACCCGAAAAGTTAAAAAGTTTCCAAGCCGCTAACAATTGAAAATCCAACGCCTTATTGATTCATGAAACCCAATCCTATCCAGCCAAAACCAGGTCAGGAATCAGTTGGGGATTATCCGCGTCCGGCTCGTTTAGTCAATTTATTGGTTTGATGATCAACAGTTACAGAATTAGCGATGGTGCAGGTTCCCTCGTGATTCATCTGAGGGATGAAACCGAGCGATGCGTTTAGTTTAGCAACTAAAGTTGCTTTTCTTTCTAATCTTAGGTATAATAATAGTTTTAACCGGGAGAGTGTCAATTATAGGACGTCTCTAAACCAGCGTCGGGGCGGGTTTAGTTAACCTTGGCTGCAACCGAAAAGATAGTAGTCAAACCCGCCCCGACACTATGAATAACTGCTTTAACATCACCCTTTATTTTCGGAAGGGTCAGTTATTCTTGACTTTGATATTCTTTGGTGTGGGGCTTCTTGGCAATTGAACTAAATGTCTTCCGACTTATCAACGCTATTGCTAGGGGAAGCATTATATAAAGCATCAAGCTGGGTGCGAGCGTCTTCAACCGTCATTGATTTCATTACCAGCAGCGGTTCACTTGTCGGATTCCCGGTATCATCCAACAGTTCTGGATGGGGGACACGAGTGTTGCTAGAACTAGACGCGGCAAATGAAGCCTTTCCCGCAGGCGCGTAATGCCGTTGAGCATCTATACTCAAGTTCAGCAAACTGCGAATCAAATTCCTGATCGCGAGAAATGCAATAACGGTAAAGGCAATTATGTAGAGTAAGTGTAACATGGCATCATCCTCCAGACTAAACCGCTGATCTGTTAATCGATTATCTTAGGGTGGGTCTTTGAAATTACGTTTTTATCTTTGACACTCCCCCGGTTAAAAACGCGGGGGATTCTTCGTTCATCCAATCACCAAGCGAGTATTGACTTTCATCAATACACGCCTAAGGCAGTTGTCCCGAAGCGTTTATCCAGTATTCCTGGAACGTTCCCGTTTGCCCCACGGTACGAAGTGCTTCCTTAAGTATGTTTATTGCAGCATTCCAGTCGCGGTCTAAAATACACCCGCACTTACACTTATGTGTTCGTGTTGAAAGGCATTTTTTGACAACGCAACCGCAATTCGAGCATTTTTGGGAGGTGTAGTGAGGTTTAACAGCAACCGTTGCTACGCCAAATACTTTGCCAAAATACTCAACCCAGCGTCTAAATAAGACCCAAGTTGCATCAGCAATCGACTTAGCTAGGTGATGATTTTTGACCATATTTCGCACTTGCAAGTCTACATAAGCTACCAAGTCGTTAGACCGGACTACGCACAATGCCGTCTTTACTGCAAAGTCTTTACGCTGCCTACTGACTTTAGCATGTTTCTTAGCTAACTTTTGTTTAGCCTTTTTGTAGTTGTTAGATTGTGGTTGCCCCTTTTTAAACTTTCTAGATACTCTATGCTGAAGTCGTTTCAGTTGTTTCTCTGATTTTCTTAGAAATCTAGGATTTTCAACTGTCTCACCATTTGAATCAGTATAAAAATGGTTCAATCCAACATCTAACCCTACAGTAGTACCCGTTGGCTCCCTATCCTCAGTTCTGTCATGGTCAATACAGAACTGAGCATAATAACCATCGGCTCGACGAACCACCCGAACTCGCTTAATTTGATTGAGTTGGTAGTAGTTTAAGTCACGAGTTCCATAAAGCTTAAACATCCCGGCTTTGAACCCGTCAGTGAATGTAATAGCATCACGATTCTCTGATAGCTTCCATCCGGATGTTTTGTACTCTACAGAACCATGATTAGGACGATTTTTCTTGTACTTAGGATAGACTTTTTTTCCTTTGATTTGTTTTTTACAGTTATCAAAGAATCGTGAAATAGCCGCCCAAGTACGTTCCGACATGGCTTGTCGAGCTTGAGCGTTTAGCTTTCCCGCCCAAGGAAACTCTTTGCTTTTACCAAGAACCGTGCAATATTTAGAAAAATCATTGCGGGTTTGGGCATGACCGTCTTCCCAATATTTAAGGCAAGCGTTGCGTATAAACAGACCAGTACGGATGGCTTCATCAAGCCTTCTATACTGATAGTTTTTACCTTTCAACTTACCCTCGTAAACAATCATTTTACAGCGTTGAGTTTATGGTAGAATAATAGCATATCCCAGGTAACACTCGCAACTAAAGTTGCTTTCCCTAAACGTCTCGCTCGGTTTCATCCCCCGGTTAAAAACGCGAGGGACGGTTAAAAACGCGAGGGAGTCTGCACCATCGCTATTCTGTAATCCGTTTAGCTTATCAAAACTGGGCAGAAATTTGATCACTCTCTCGGCTCAATATTGACATTTACAGAAACCTCCGACTCGGATTCTCCCGATTTCAATGAGCGCCAGCGCATCCCGACTTGCCAACACTCGTTGACTAACCGATGCCATGGCACTAATGTAGCGGGTTCAATCCCCACTTGACCATCGGTGGCTTGAAATAGCGTCACGGCTGCATTCACTTCCAGTTGGGCGGTTTGGACTCGATCCAGTAAATCCCTCTGCTGCTGCCGACTTAAAAAGCTGATCTCCTCGGCTTCGAGTAACGAACGCGATCGCGAAAACCAATATCGAAAATCCTCTAAGAGGGGTTGCAGTATCGACTTGAGCAGGTCTTGCTCGTGGGGCTGAGACTGAGTCATGAATCTTAAGCGCTAATTCATCTGTAAATTTATATTAACGCTAGTTACAATTCTTTACAATACGCAATCAACTCGGCAACCTGCATTGGTTCAAGAAGGTGAGTATCATGGAATGGAGAAAAGGAACCAGGGAAACCGTTAACTGCTTTCAACCTCAACTCAATGGCACAGTCACCCATGTCCAACGTAGAAGCCCCCCAAAAACCAGAAAAAATCCATTTGCCTCGGACGAGTGAATCCGAGAGTCTGAAAAAAATCCGTCATACCGCCTCTCACGTCATGGCGATGGCGGTACAGAAGCTGTTTCCGGGGACACAGGTAACGATTGGTCCGTGGATTGAGAATGGCTTTTACTACGACTTCGCCAAGCCCGAACCCTTTACCGAGCAAGACTTAAAAGCCATCAAAAAAGAGATGGTAAAAATCCTCAAGCGTAAACTCCCCCTAATTCGGGAAGAAGTCAGTCGTGAGGAAGCCGAACGCCGGATCAAAGAACTCGGAGAACCCTACAAACTGGAAATCCTCCAAGACTTAGAAGCCCCGATCACCATTTATCATCTCGGAGAAGATTGGTGGGACTTGTGCGCCGGACCCCATGTAGAAACCACAACAGACATTCATCCCAAAGCCATTGACTTAGAAAGTGTCGCGGGTGCTTACTGGCGCGGTGATGCAAATAAGGCACAACTTCAGCGAATTTACGGCACCGCCTGGGAGACGCCGGAACAACTGACCGAATATAAGCGGCGCAAACAAGAAGCCCTGAAGCGTGACCATCGCAAGCTAGGCAAAGACCTGGGATTATTTATCTTATCTGACCCCGTAGGACCCGGATTGCCCTTGTGGACGCCCAAAGGGACAATCCTGCGGAGTACCTTAGAAGACTTCCTCAAACAAGAGCAAATTAAGCGCGGGTATCAGCCTGTTGTCACCCCGCATATTGGTCGCGTGGACTTGTTTAAAACCTCGGGACATTGGCAGAAATATAAAGAAGACTTGTTCCCGATGATGGGTGAGTCTGAAGCCGAGGGATTTGTCCTCAAAGCCATGAACTGTCCGTTTCATGTGCAAATTTATAAACATGAACTGCGTTCCTACCGAGATCTGCCCATGCGCCTCGCGGAGTTTGGCACGGTTTATCGGTATGAACAATCTGGGGAACTAGGCGGATTAACCCGAGTTCGCGGCTTTACCCAAGATGATGCCCATCTATTTGTCACCCCCGAACAACTGGATGATGAGTTCTTGCGGGTGGTTGATTTAACTCTATTCGTATTTAACACCCTAGGGTTACAAGATTTTAAAGCCCGTTTAAGTTTCCGTGACCCCAGCCAAGACAAATATATTGGGTCAGATGAGGCGTGGAATAAGTCAGAAAACGCCATTCGTCGGGCAGTAGAAACCCTGGGAATGGGACATTTTGAAGGCATTGGCGAAGCCGCGTTTTATGGTCCGAAACTGGATTTCATGTTCCATGACGCTTTAGATCGCGAGTGGCAATTGGGGACAGTACAGGTGGACTATAACCTGCCAGAGCGATTTAACTTAGAGTATGTGGCAGAAGATGGCACACGCCAGCGTCCGGTGATGATTCACCGTGCGCCTTTTGGCTCATTGGAACGGCTAATTGGGATTTTGATTGAGGAGTACGCGGGAGACTTCCCCTTCTGGTTAGCCCCCGTGCAAGCGCGACTGTTACCCGTGAGTGATGAGCAGTTACCCTTTGCCAAGGAAGTGGCACAGAAAATGCGCTTGGTGGGAGTTCGAGTCGAAGTCGATACCAGTGGCGATCGCTTACCCAAGATGATTCGCAATGGCGAGAAGGCAAAAATCCCGGTGATGGCGGTTGTCGGGGCGAAAGAGGTTGAGTCTGATAGTCTCAGTGTCCGAATTCGCGAGGCTGGGAAGCAATCCCAAGACTTAGGGGCGATTCCCGTGGTACAGGTAGTGGAACGCATGGAGAGTGCGATCGCCAACCGCCAGAATTTTTAGGCTGAAGGATTTCCCAAAATGCCTGTATGTCCCTCTAGCTAAGGTTTTCGTTATTTTGTCCTGGGGGGAGAATTCCGTGTAAACTTAGGCAAGTATGGAGGGGAGCAAAGCTGCTTGACCTTTCAAAATTCAACAAGGTAAGTCAACGTCTAAAATGATTCATGCTGGTGTGAGTGAATTGGAGCAAGCGTTTCAGAGTCATCTAGCTGCTGTTAGAGAGACTAACGGTACTGCCTCATACTTGCTGCTGTTCTACGCGACTGAATGTGGACTCAAGAGAATTTGGCTAAGAAGGAAGGAGTTACAGACTACGGATCAGATCCAAGACCAAAAACTGAAAAATGGTCATAAACTAGACAGATGGATAAAAGAACTCGGTATTCCCGCTAGTGAAGTTGAAGCAGCACCCCGTTTTAGCCTAGAACGCGATGGCTCCAATTTGGATATAGGAAAAGCGCATGAGGTATGGCGATATGGCATTGAAGTGAAATCAGAGCATGAAGAAAATCTTGTTAACTGGCTTGAAAGCGTCTGCGATTGGATTAATAGAGAGATTCAACAATGATTCCATCAGATATTCGCCTATACACATGGGTTGATGTAGAAGAAGTACTGCTACGAATGCGAAAGCAGAATAATTGGCATCAATCGTTAGTTTGGGCAAGAGGGTATTGGGATGGATTAACCTTAGGCATTCGCCCAGGCTGTCAAGATGAGGTAAAAGAATGGCTCAGTCAGGTTTATGATCCTCGGTTTCGAGGTGATTCAGACCCAAACATGGGAGACGGTTCAATTGTTTTAGAGAGTATTTCTGGGAATCAACGCCTGCTACCTGTATTCTTTGAAGAAACTGAAGAAGAACCTGCCACTCCTAGACTAAAACCCAGTTTGTCTAGACCTGGAGTGCTTTGGCAACCCACCGATAGTCAATTTCCTGAAGTATTTCCTTCAGATTTTCCCCCAGTCGTCGCGTTCCATTCCTTCAAAGGGGGTGTGGGACGAACAACCCATACTTTGGCTTTGGCAAGAGTTTTAGCCACAAAACAGCAGAAAGTATTACTGGTCGATGGAGACTTAGAAGCACCAGGAATCAGTTGGGTGTTTGAGCATCGTTTACCCAATCCACCCATTTCCTTTGCGGATCTGATTGCTCTAGCTCATGGTGATCCATCGACCAAGGCGGAGAATGCGGTTCAATTAGTAGCCGATCGACTTCAGAGTGCGCTAATTGATGGAATTTATATCTTACCTTCATTTCGTTCTCACACAGGATTTACGTCCTTGGCAATCCGACCGGAGCATCTGATTGAGGGGTCTAAAAATCCTTTTTTACTGACCCAAATTTTAGCCAGTTTGGGTAAAGCGATTGGAGTAGATGTTGTATTGATAGACCTGCGAGCTGGATTATCGGAACTTGCCACCGGTTTAATTTTAGATCCACGAGTCTACCGCGTATTTGTCACTACCTTAAGTGGACAGTCTATTTCCGGAACAGTTCAGCTAATTAAGCTTGTGGCAGAGCGAGCTATGTCCCAACGGGAAGAAGATCCATTACCAGCATTAATTTTTACCCAGGTTCCTGAAGATGAACGGCTTAAAAATTTAGTGTTGGAACCGGAAAAGATACTGCTTGAGGCGGCTCAACCGTTTCTAGCAGAAGACCGTGAACTTCTACAAGTCACCACAGGCTTTGCTGATAGTTTGCTAGTTTTACCTCCCAATTGGGAGGATGTGATGATGCTGCTCCAGAGATCAGGAATTTTGGAAGCTGTACATCCTTTGGTGGAATGGTTACCACATCACCATAGTGAACCGATTGAGGAAAGTCCTTCAGATTTAAAATCTAAAAGAGAAAAGTTAAGCAATACAGCAGAAAAATTGGTGTATGCAGAGAATGCAGAAGCTGAAGATTTCCTGGCGACTACTCCTTTACGTCGTTTAGCTTCAGATCACAGACGACAGGTGCCAATTACGGTTGTTGTCGGTGCTAAAGGGTCAGGAAAAACTTACACGTTCTTACAAATGATTCGCCGAAAAAATTGGCACGTTTTTGCCCAAGATGCTTGTGCCAGTGACGTTGAGATGAATGCTGTGATTTGTCCAATTTTGGCGTCAGAAAATCTGGAAGATTCTGCCAAGAGACTGGTCAAGCAAGTTCAAGAATCAGCATCACTGGAATTAGGGTTTAAAAATCCCCAAGATTCTCTAACGATGCGTGATCATATCAGAGATGGTTATCAGCTAGCACTTCATGAAGGTCAGTGGCGAGAACGCTGGTTAGATGTAATCGCTTGGGGGGTTGGGTTTCAACCTCAACAAGACGGTGCTGGTCGAGCTTTAGCCACTCATTTAGTGGAGAGTCACCAACGACTTGTGGTAGTTATAGATGGTCTTGAAGACCTTTTCCAAAACTTTACCAGTAACGAAGCACAACAGACTGCTCTACGCGCTTTACTACAAGAAGTTCCCGAATGGTTGGGACAACAACCGAATCGTCCTCTAGGAATTCTCATTTTTGTTCGACGTGATATTGTACTGGCTGCTGTGCGCCAAAATGCTGCCCAAATGATGGCTCGATATGAACCTTATGCTCTGAAGTGGAATCGGGAAGAAGCGCTGCGATTGGTTGCTTGGGTTACTCAACAAGCTGATATTCAGCTAAAGATTGAGCAACTTCACACGATGAGCGAAGAGGAACTCACCCAGGCTTTAGTCCCTTTATGGGGGAAAAAACTAGGTAAAGAGCGCTCGCGAGAAGCACGTTCAGCTCGCTATGTCATTGCTGCACTTTCGGACTTCAACGGACAAATTCAGTCACGGGACTTAGTCCGTCTTTTACATTTAGCCGCCACGGATTCTGTGAATGATGATTATTGGCAAGATCGTATCCTTGTCCCTACGGCGATTAAAAGGGCATTGCCTGGATGTAGTAGCCAGAAAATTGATGAGATTGAAAAAGAAAATACGGCGTTAAAGGATATATTCAATAAATTACGTCAATTAGAAAAGGACAAGAAGAAAAATCCTTTCACTCGGGTTGAAACTGAATTATCTCTTACAGAAATTAAAACACTAGAAGATAATGGTGTGATCATCCGGGATGCAGATGAGTATTATATGTCAGAAATTTTCCGTTGGGGATTGGATTTTTCACAGTTAGCTGGGCGTTCCAAAGTGTTAGCTTTAGAACGCCGTGCTAGGCAAGGATATTGAAGCTCAACCCAATAGGAATATATGGAGCTTTAAGTCAGTGTAGTACATCTGGACTAAAAAAAGAATTTAATGCTCATGTTGTAATTGTCTAACCCCATTCATCGATAACGGTTTATAGAGACGACATAAGGCAACTTTTCGCTTTTCCAAAAGTTTAGCCACTCCATCGATAATAATGTTTACGAGATCAGCATCGCACCGGGCTAAAAATTCCTCCGACGTGATTTTTCCTTGAAAAAACTCCTGGGTGCGTTGCCACATCTGGAAAATCCCCTCAAATCCGATATATTGGACAACAAAGCTAGTCAGGGGAGAGGTTTTGAAATCGAAGGAAATGCTTTGAGCGCGTCCCCCTGCCAATAATTGGCACACTTCCCGTTCTAGAAGCGTTTTAGGGCGATGCGGATTAATCAGCGTGGGAAAATAATCGCCCAAACTACCCATGGAACTGGGTTCATCGCCAAAGTCTCCCATCATAATGGTTAAGGGGACATCTGACCCTAAACGCAGGGATAAAGCTTCTAAAATAGCATTCGCTACCAATTTACTGTCTAAATAGAGCCGCGCCACTTCTAAATTACGACGAGCTTGTTCGACATAATGGATATAAATGCGATCGTCAGGTTCTCCTCGGAACCGTCGAAAAATGAGTTCGGCGTTCAGGAATTTCAAAAAAACTGCCATTTTTTGGATGGCAACTCGATAATCCCTAATGGTATACGACTCGGACTTTTTCAGCGTATGATTTGTTTCCGGTAATAACTTCCAGGTGTTGGATAAGAAAACAGCAGAACTCGGATGAGCAAACCCACCAACATCCCGGTTCGCCAACCGTACTGAACGCTTCACGGTTTCGAGGAGTTCGGCACTGGTTAAGTTAAAATGAAATCGCTGATTGATAGATTTCAACGACTGATATAATTCTTCGCTAGGACTTAACCCAAAATCGGATTGCGTGCGGAAGGGAATCGTCGCTTCGATACAAGCCACAACCTGCACAATCAGCGCTGGTGTCAGCAAAGGCTCTAAGAGTTTAGCTGCAACAATCGCACTTAAAAACTCATTTTGTCCGGTAAAGGGAAATAGTTCCTCTCCTGGCGCAACCTTAAACAGGGTGGCGATTAGCTCAAAAATGGCATCACGTTCACCTGGATTATCGGTGCGGACAAACAACTTACCTCTCTCTTCCTCGATAAAAGGAGCGAGATAAGGTGTTAGGTTAAACGGAATACTCCCATCCACTTGCACGTAGATAATATCGTGGAATAAAGCCGCCAGAACTTCAATGGCGTCCGTTGAGCCACCCACCTCTAAAATATGTTCGATGGAATGAAAATAGCGCCATGGACCCATCATCGTTTGTACGATGATCTTGGCAAGATTCGCAAGCTGCGATTGGGCAACTTTAACGTCGAGCTGATGGATTGCCCAGATGAGCTTGTCCAAACATTTCTGATAATTATTATCAAAGTTCATAATGTAAACTTAACTCATTGGGATTTTAAAAGTGCTATTGTAACTCTATACAGCTTAAACAGCTATTTACCAGGAAAAGACAGGGAAAGTGGGAGCGTTTTGAGTGTTGACCCTTCGCTTGCCTAGTCGGCAGAGTTTTGAATTAAGTCTCCTATCTCTCTGATTTCCCCATTCAAAGAATTAACGACCTGGGAATCCAACGCGGGAGGAGTGGTTTTCAAGAGCATCTGAGAATTTTCGAATTTTCGTTGCCATGGTAGGAGACTATAGGCTTGAGTTTCAATTGTGAAGAGGTTTTCGCCAATTTTACCTCAGCCAGATGTTTGATTGGATATGCGCCAATTGGCTGAATCTCTAAAAAGAGACTTTTAAATTGGTTCTGCTGAAGTTTAGAATCCATTCTGTCTGCGGTACTAAGAAAATTTTTCATGCCTCAAATCCTTACTGTTCCCTGTCCCTTCCCTATCTCAACCGTCAACTCTAATGAAAGGCTGACTACTTACCGAAAAGCCAAGCGCTCCCAATTCCCAACTTGTCTATTTTTGAGCGATGATCATAGTATATCAACCTGAATAGCGCTGATTTAAGCGTTTATCGCGAAGACAGCGCAACTACGAACCTAGCTTATATGAGCGATCGCCCTCCTGTGAATGCATCTCCCTTAACCTCTATCCTTTGGCAAGCCCAGCAGGAACTGTTATCTCCTGATCAGTTCTATCGTCTCTGCCAACAAGTGCGTCAGCAATCGGGTCAAACACGATTATACTTCTATACTCCTGATTCAGCGTTCATGGATGTAGACAACGGAATTGGCTCGCGGGGAATTAGACGATTTCTCGACTATTTAGCCCGATATGTCCGGGGGACAGTTCAGGAAGGGGAACGCACAAGCTTTTCTCTCAAACGAGTCAGGCTCCGGCTAAAACACAAGACTAAAAGGATAATTCTGATTAAAAAAGAAGGAGAGTCTTACTCATCTCCCTTCTTTACCCAAGCCATGAAAATTGAAGTAGAAATAGCTGGAGCAGGAATGATTGGTCGGGTGGCTCGTCTGAGGATAAATGAAAAAGATTTTGCCTTTAAAGCATTTTTTGATCCCGACTTTGTCTGGCAGCACGGACCTTGGGCAGAAATTCCTATCGGGATTCGCTTAAAATATTGTCAAGTGACTAAAGATGTGCCAGAATTTCTGTTTTCTGGTCTGGATTGGGCAGTATGGGAATGGATTTATCCCCACACTCACCCTCAATCCCGAAAACAGGGGATTACATACCAGCAGTTTGCTCAAACCGAAGGACTGACGACACTGAATCCCTTAAATCGAAATAATTACAATCCCCATAATATACGACTTGATCCAGGCGGAATTCAGAAAGCCTATTGGGGAAGACGATTTCAGGATTTTTTCCGCAGCCTTCTGTTTTATGCGCGGAAAGTTCGCCGAGAAGGATGGAAGTCCCTGACGCCATACCTAAAACCGGAAAAACTCCGCTATTTAGGGGTGCGATTGGTTTCACTGATCCTAACTGGGGGGAGTCCGAGGTGGGTATCGTCGATAATGAATTGGCAGACTGTATTGACAAAGAAAAGCCATGTCAAACACCGTGAATTATCATAAGCTAAATCGTCATTTCTTAACATAAATTAGCGATTGACCTGCTCTAAAAGTTAGAGTAAAATTATTTTTTTGATCAAGGGATAGATTAATACTTTATTCCTAGCCACAATGCTATACCCGACGAAAAATCCGGCATCTAGCAAGGACATTCTTTATGCAGCCAGAACAGCTACAGCAAATAAAAGGCTACTACCTTGAGGCTGCCGAAGCACACCTACAACTCATTGAGCAGTATTTGCTGCATCTGCGAAGCACGCTCAAAGACCCAGACCAAGTGAATGAACTCTGCCACGCGACTCGTTGTGGTATCGTGGGGGGGGCTAACCTGCTGCCAATTAGTCAGCTTCATATCCAAGGGATTCATCAAGCAGGTTTATGCTTGGTCGATTGTGTTAATTTGATTCGACAGCAGGGTTCACTCAAGGTTGACCAGAGGTTGCAAGCATTTTTAATGCAAGTATTTTACGCCTTGAAAAAATTAATTGATGGGATGAAGGAACCCTCTAGCTTAACCGACGAGCAGGTAACGCACATTATTGCCACAACTGAGTCAATGAGGAAGCAACTCAAGGATCACCTCAAAGGGTTAATTCAGCGATCGCGTCACCAGTCGTCTGCTAACCTGGACACAGAGTCAGCCCAGGAAAATGAGGCGATCTCTATTGATGACTTGCAATCTTTAATCGATGAACTCTTGCAGGATAGGTGAACTACCCAAACCCCCGCCATCAGTTAAATCCGTGAGTCTAAATAAACTTAACGATATTAAGTTTTGTAAACGCCCCTCAACCCCTGATCAATGATCAAGGACAAATGACAAATGACAAATGACGCTCCGATCACTTTTTGTAATAGATTCGTAAATGCCCTTCCACTCAAAGATTATCCAATGCTATGATTGTCAGTTGAAGCCTAAACCATTACCTCTTCATTTGGGAATGCATCTTCATTTTTAAGCGAGCCAAACGCAGCAGACGAGGCGCTATGGAAACAGTAGGCGTGTTAATCTCAGGTTGCATTTTACACTTGTCCGGTTACAACTCTAGTCGGTAACGATTCAGAGGCGCAAGCCAAACGGCTGAGTGGAAAACTGATGCTGCGATCGCGAGATCACATAGATCACATAATCCTACCCTTTAATCACGAGGCTAAGGTTTCACTTGTCCCTACTTTTCTGAATAGGAATCAGCCAACATGAGTACAGTTTTACTAGTTGAAGACAACGCCAGTCAGATGGATCTGATCGAGAACTACCTGCACGAAGGGGGTCACACCGTTATCCGAGTGTCTAAGCCCAAAGAGGCGGTGACTCACGCAACCAACAAAAAACCCGATGTGATTATTACAGATGTTGTCATGCCAGGAATGAGTGGTTTTGAGTTGTGTCGAAAACTTAAAGGTCATCCGGCAACAGCTAACATTCCTATTATAATTTGTTCCTCTAAAAATCAAGAAATTGACCGTCTTTGGGGCATGAAACAGGGAGCTAAAGCTTACTTGACGAAGCCTTTTTCCCAAGAGCAACTCAATCGTGCGGTTAAATTGGCAATGGCATAATTTTAGTTTGGCATAAGAGTCCGATGGGTGCATCCCATTTTTAGGGAACAGGGACTAGGGAACGGGCAACGGGCAACAGGAATTGAAAAATTTTTAACTCATCTATTTACTTACCAGTAGGTAAACAGGTACGTCGATAAATATCAAAATATTGTAAAATTTAATTCGAGTTATTTTTTTTCAAATGCTGATTACCATGTTTAAAAGCAAGTTGCATCGGGTAAAAGTCACCGATGCCTGTCTGCACTATGATGGCTCAATTACTATTGATGAGGAACTCCTAAAAACGGCAAATATTTTGCCTTACGAAAAAGTACAGGTTGTCAATGTGAATAATGGTTCCCGATTGGAAACCTACACCATTCCAGGTGAGTGGGGAAGTCGTGTCATCTGTTTAAATGGTCCGGCGGCTCGTCTGAACGCTGTTGGAGACAACGTGATTGTAATTGCTTACGCTCAGATGACACCGGAAGAAGCACTTTTACATAATCCCAAAGTCGTCAAAGTGGATGAATCCAACAATCCATTGTAGTTTTTTTAACCACACCTGGGTATTATGGGTATGATGACAAATTGGGTATTATGACAGATAAAGATTCGGCATCAGTCAAAGTATGGTGCAGTGAAATCACAGCCGCCTATACCTTAGAACAACGAAAACACTGGTACAGTGATGTCGCCAATATCTATCATCAAGCTCGACCACGCTATCCTAAAACCCTAATTCATCGCGCTGTTGAGTTAGCTCGACTTCCCGCTCAAGCTACCATTCTAGAAATAGGATGTGGTCCAGGAATTGCCACTGTAGAATTTGCGGAATTAGGCTTCTCCATGGTTTGTTTAGAGCCAAGCCAAGAAGCGTGCAAACTCGCTAAAAATAACTGTTCAGCCTATCCCAATGTGGAGATTATCAATACAACCTTTGAAGAATGGCAGCTAGAACCTGGGCGATTCAACGCTATTCTTGCCGCGACTTCCATGCATTGGGTTTCACCCGAAATTAGGGTGCAAAAATCGGCTGATGCTTTGCAAGACAATGGCTCTATAATTATGTTGTGGAATACACCGCCGCACCCCAATGATGAAATTTGTCATCAATTAGATGACGTTTATCAAACTCAAGCGCCATCTATTCCCAAATTTGCCAGATATGGATCTATAGAAACCCATCAAGCTAACTTAAAAGAAATTGAACAAGATTTTATCAAGTCAGGTTTATTCCAGATTTTTTTGTCAGAACAGTTAGTTTGTGATAAAACTCATAGCATTGATGAGTATTTGACACTTTTGAGTACAATATCACCCTACATAAAGTTAGACTCGCGGCAACGAGCGTCCTTATTTTCCGGTTTGAGAGACGTTTTAGAGAAAACCTGTACCGGAAGGCTCAAAACGTCCTATCTTTCCGCATTGCAAATTGCCCAGGTCAATCACTGGTAAAACTGTAAGAGTTTCAAGTTTTGGGAGCAATCTCTAACTATTCGCTTTGCTTAATTTGGGTTAACTACACCCTTGCATAGAGCGACTTCCATTGGGCATAGTCGCTCCACAGAAATTTGTCAGATAAACATTTGCAGTCTTAATCTTGGCTTTGCGTAAATTGGCGTTAACTAAGTTTGTGCTAATTAATGAAGCATTACTTAAATTTGCTCCTGTCAAGTTGGCACTATTGAAGTTTGTCCCATTCAAATTCGCACCATCTAGAGAAGCACCACTCAAATCCGCTTCTGCTAAATTGGCATTACTCAAATTCGCACCATCTAATATAGCCTCCTTGAGATTAGCGCCCCTTAAGTCTGCACCATTGAGATCCATCTTACTCAAGTCACAGCCAGCGCAATCTCTCACTTTGGCTATCTTTGCCTGAACCTCAGTACTGTTTTTTTCGACAGTCGCGCTCATACAGGCAGACGTACTAACAAGTAATAGTGGAATAATTAGGTTTAGGGGTTTCATAGCACGTAAGGTTTTTTAGGTTCTACCACTTAAAATTTGGTCGGGGCAGGTTGAATTGCATCTGTGGTTGATTAAATTTTACGTTATAATTAGGACATTATACATTTAAAAAATAATATCGAAACATTTTGAATTGACGTAGGGGTTTGGTCTCCAAACCCTCCAAACCCCTCAACCCCAAATTCCCAACCCCGCCGTAGGGATGTAGATAAGGATTTGGAAACCAAATCCCTACAGAATAATTACCATTTTGATGGGTTGTTTGGATGTAATTGATCATTTCCCCAACGTAAGGGATTGTCAATTATATATTGCCTCAAAATATTGAGCGTTTTTTCATTACGGATAATATGCTCATAATAGTTCCGTTGCCAAAACCTAGTTCCCATTGAACCTCGTTTTTGATTGATTAATTTAGTCGTTTGATATTTGAAATAAGCGATGATTTTTCCAAGTTGTGTTTTTTGCATAAAAAAGGGATTAGGGGGTTTGGAAACCAAACCCGTACAGGGATTCGGGGAATTGGGGAAATTGGGAGGATTGGGGAAATTGGGAAGATTGGGGGGTTTGGAGACCAAACCCGTACAGATGATGCAGTGAAAATGATTGGGCATGATAACGGCAGCATCAATTTCTAGGTTGTCAAAATGATGGGGCAGATAGTTCCAAACCTGATCAGTGATTTTGCCATATTCATTAAGTTCTACCCTTTGATTCGTGATAGTGCCAAGTAAACATTCACGGTTTTGAACACAGATTGTCACAAAATAAGCCCCCGCCTGATTATAATCATAAGATTTTAGGCGAATTGAACGTCGATGATGAATTTGAGGATTATAGGTTTTAACCATCTCACTTTCCCTTACATACCCACCAATTTATCCCGCAGATGCTTAATTTTATCGCGATACTGGGCAGCTTGCTCAAATTCCAGATTCTTCGCCGCCTCTTTCATCTGGGTTTCTAATTGACTAATGACTTCTGGAATTTGTTCTAAGGGTAAATCCTCCGCTTGTTCATAAACCGTTGCCAACTGTTGATGATTCAACCGTCGCGATACGTCTAAGAATGCCAAAATTGCATTACTCGATTTCTTGACAATCGGTTGCGGAGTAATTCCATGCATCCGGTTATATGCCAATTGAATTCCCCGACGCCGTTCTGTCTCATCAATGGCTTTTGCCATGCTATCTGTGAGATTATCCGCATAGAGAATTGCTTGTCCCTGGACATGACGCGCCGCCCGACCAATGGTTTGAATCAAGGATCGTGCTGCCCGGAGGAATCCTTCTTTATCGGCATCTAAAATAGCCACCAGAGACACTTCTGGCAAATCTAATCCCTCACGCAACAAATTTACGCCAATAAGTACATCAAAAGCGCCCTCCCGCAATGATTGCAAAATTTCAATCCGTTCAATTGAATTAATTTCCGAATGTAAGTAGCGCACGCGAATGCCGCGATCCTGTAGATATTCGGTTAAATCTTCCGCCATGCGCTTGGTTAAGGTGGTGACCAGTACCCGTTCTTTTTTGGATGCCCGTTCCTGAATTTCAGCCAGTAAGTCATCCACTTGACCTTCGGTGGGACGGACAAAGATTTCTGGGTCAACTACCCCTGTGGGGCGAATAACTTGTTCCACCACTTGTTCTTGGGACTGTTCAATTTCCCAATCTCCAGGAGTGGCGGAAACAAAGATACATTGATTAACTTTTGTCCAAAATTCTTCTGCTTTCAGAGGACGATTATCCGCTGCACTGGGTAAGCGAAACCCATGGTCAATTAACACCCGCTTCCGGGCTTGGTCGCCGTTGTACATCCCTCGAATTTGGGGGACAGTGACGTGGGATTCATCGATGACTAATAACCAATCCTGGGGGAAATAATCAATTAAACATTCTGGAGGTTCCCCTGCCATGCGTCCAGCGAGGTGACGGGAATAGTTTTCTACACCATTACAATATCCAACTTCGCGCAAGAGTTCTAAGTCATAGCGGGTGCGTTGGTCTAATCGTTGGGCTTCGAGTAATTTGCCAGCCTCTTGTAACTGGGCGATTTGTTGGTGGAGTTCGGCTTCAATAGCTTCACAGGCTTCTTCTAATCGGTCATCGGGGGTAACAAAGTGGCGGGCGGGGTAAATGTTGAGGGTGTTGAGACTTTGGATAATTCCACCTGTCACGGGGTCAACATAGCGGATTGCGTCAATCTCATCACCAAAGAATTCGACGCGAATAATTCGGTCTTCGTAAGCTGGACCAATTTCCAGTACATCTCCCTTGACTCGGAACCGCCCTCGCCCCATTTCGATGTCATTGCGGGAATATTGGACGGAGGCTAAATCCCGCAGGAGTTGACGCTGGTCTAATTCTGTACCCACTCGCAGGGGAATCGCGGCTTTGAGGTATTCTGAGGGGATACCCAAGCCATAGATACAGCTAATTGAGGCTACCACAATCACATCGCGCCTCTCAAAGAGCGATCGCGTGGCTGAGTGGCGCAGCATATCGATTTCATCGTTAATGGCGGCGCTTTTCTCAATATAGGTATCACTAACGGGAATATAGGCTTCCGGTTGGTAGTAGTCGTAGTAGGAGACAAAATACTCCACCGCATTCTGGGGAAAGAAGTCCCGCAATTCGTTACAGAGTTGGGCGGCTAAGGTTTTATTGTGCGCCAGTACCAGAGTGGGTTTGCCCGTCTGTTCGATGACTTTGGCAACCGTATAGGTTTTACCGGTTCCCGTGGCGCCGAGGAGGGTTTGGAAACGGTTTCTGGCTTGCAGAGAGGTTGTCAGGCGGGAAATGGCTTGGGGTTGGTCGCCCTTGGCTTCAAAGGGGGCTTGCAGGTTAAAGGGTGTCATTGGTCATTGGTCATTGGTCATTGGTCATTGGTCATTGGTCATTGGTCATTGGTCATTCGTAAGGGATTAGGGTAGAGTCAAATAACTTAATGGGAACAATTTTATCTTCATTAACTTACTTACTGAATTTTTCTATTTACCAATCAACGGTAACCTGGAAACCTCCAAACAAATCTTGGTGATGACCAAATCCAATCCAACAGCAGTGTTAGGGGAGAAAGGGCAAATAACGCCCAGAAAACTGCTGTAGACATAAAGAAATGATTTCGCAGAATAAAGGTTAAAATCGCAATACTGACAGCCCAGAGTAAACGACTCACCCTAGCATTGGGAATCGAGCGAGGATCAGTTAACATAAACAGGGCAAACAACAAAAACGAGCCACTCATCAACCGATGCGCCCAGACATCCCACGTCCAGCCCAACCAAAGATTGCGAACAGCTTCGAGTAACGCATAAGCACCGAAAAAAGCCGCCGTTGTATCCCAACGCCCCACCCGTTTTAAAATCATACCCCCAGTTCCAGCAAATAATAGGACATACCAACCCCCCTCTCCCCACTGTCCTGGAGAAACCCAGGCATCCTTTGTAAGGATTAAAACTGAAATTATGCCAAAATTAGCCGGATTTAAAAAATGTTTACCTTGGAATCGAAACAGAAATTTACTTAAAATCGCCAGTACCCCCGCCAAGATAATCGTGCTGTACTGATCGACTCGCAGGAGTAAACTTAACCCCAATGCCGTAATCATGGCACTTTTGAGGGATACTAGAGACGTTTTGAGTGTAGAGACGTGCCATGGCGCGTCTTTAGGAACGGGTTTAGGAGTAACGTTTGTGCAAAACCCGCCCTGACTGAATTTTGACTTAGAGATAGACCAAAGTTTGAGGCTGATATACTGGGTCAGCAAACAAGTCGCGATCGCAACACCAATAAACTGAGGCTGTAATGTCCAATCTCTCGTACCAATACCCAATACCAGGAAGAGTGAGAGAAACAGAATCTGATAGTCTCTGGGATCGTGTTGCTGCATTTGAGTAGAAAAATAGGGAAAGGGAAAGGAATTCAGACGCCAGCCCGGTTCTGAACCTCCAATCCCTAAGAAAGCGATCGTGTACTGAATTGTGCCTGTAATCCTGTTGCTAGTATGTCCTCCCTCGATCTTTAACCTGGAGTTGTTACAGTTTTGGTAACAGTAGGCTGGGCAGTGTCCACCCTACTATCAATGGTTGCGCCGATCCAAAAATGCTTCTTTGACACTCCCCGCCCTATAAGTGCGGGGATTCTTAGTTCCGCGACACACCTTACAATTATCTATCCTTGCGGCAATACTTAAACCAAACACCCGTAGAAAACTACCAAGTATTGAGCCTAATTTAGATAACTCCAG